>JAGCYR010000098.1 GCA_017960705.1 Clostridia bacterium
CTCGTTCCACCACGCCAAGCAGTCGCTTCGCGTGGTCGACCGGATCGAAAACGACGGTGAGGGGCTGAATCTGACCTTCGAGGTGCGCGACGGCATCCTGAACCATTCGGGAAGATCGGTCGCCGAAACCCTCGAGGGGCGGATCGTCAAATATGCCGACCGGATCGCCTACATCAACTCGGATATCGACGACGCGATCCGCGGCGGCATCCTCTCGCTCTCCGATATCCCGTCCGATCTGCTCGCGATTTTGGGCGAGGGCTACAGCGAACGGATCAACCGGATGGTGCTCTCGGTCGTCGAGGGCAGTTCCGATAAGAACGAGATCGTGATGACCGAGCCCGTGGGAGAGGCGACCGAACGGCTCCGCGCGTTCTTGACCGACCGCGTCTATATCAATTCCGCGGCGAAGGTCGAGGAACATAAGGCGAAGGACCTGCTCGTCTCGCTATACGGCTACTACACCGAGCGCCCCGACGAGCTCCCGCCTCTCTACCGCAGTTTCATTGAGACCGACGGCATCGGATGCGCCGTCGCGGACTTTATCTCCTGTATGACCGACCGCTACGCCGTCGATCTCTTCCGGCGGCTCTTCATCCCCGACGTCTGGCGAGGTGGCAGCGTATGATCCCGAAGGAAGTGATCGAAGAGGTCGTATCGCGCACCGATATCGTCCAACTGATCTCGGGGTACGTCACGCTCAAACGCGCCGGGTCGAATATGGTCGGGCTCTGCCCGTTCCATAGCGAACGCAGCCCGTCGTTCACGGTGTTTCAGGGGACCAACAGTTTCTACTGCTTCGGCTGCAGCGCCGCGGGCGACGCCATCAGTTTCGTGCGGCGCATCGAGAATCTCGATTATCCCGACGCCGTCGAGTTTCTGGCGAAGCGGGTGGGGATCACGGTCGTCAACACCGACGTACACGAGACCCGTTCGCGTTACGACCGGAAGCGGATGCTCGAGATGAACCGCGAGGCAGCGCATTTCTTCCACGCCGAACTCTTTAAGGACAACGCCGAAGCCGCGGCGGCAAGGGAATACCTGTTCGACAAACGCGCTCTTTCCAAAGCGACCGTCAACCATTTCGGGCTGGGGTACGCGCCGAACAACTTTGACGCCCTTTTAAAGCATCTGCGTTCTCTCGGCTACACCGACGACGAACTTGTCGCCGGGTCGCTCGCTAAAGTAAGCGAGAAGACGGGGAATCCGTTCTCCTTCTTCCGCGGGCGCGTGATTTTTCCGGTCATCGACGTCACGGGTAACGTGATCGCGTTCGGCGCGCGAGTGCTGGACAACTCCAAGCCGAAATATCTGAACACCGGCGATACCCCGGTATTCAAAAAGACGCGCAATCTGTTCGCTCTGAACTTTGCCCGCGGGGAGTGCGCCGAACGGCTGATCCTCTGCGAGGGGTATATGGACGTCATCGCCCTGCACGCCGCCGGATTCCCGCAGGCGGTCGCCACGCTCGGCACCGCGATCACGCAGGATCAGGCGCGGATCATTTCGCGCTACACCAAACGGGTCGTGATCTCCTACGATATGGACGAGGCGGGCAGGAACGCCGCCGACAAGGCGATGAAACTGCTCGAGGAGGTCGGGGTCGACGTTACGCTGCTCCGCATCAAAGGCGCAAAGGATCCCGACGAGTTCATCCGCAACTCGGGCGCCGACGCCTTCCGACAGGTGCTGGAAGCAAGTCAGTCCAAATTTGACTATATGCTCGATCGCGTCCTCCCCAAGTACGATCTGACAGACCCGCAGGAGAAGATCAAGGCGCTCGCCGAACTCCGGGAAACGATCGCGGGTTTTTCCTCTTCGGCGGAACGCGAGGTTTATATCGGGGTCGTGGCGGACAAGTTCTCGATCCCTGCGCAGTCGCTGCGAGATGACGTCAACCGCGCCGTCGCGCGGCGTCGCCGCGAGTACAAAAAGAAAGAGGGCGAGACGCTCCGCCAGTCGATCACGGGTTATCAGGATCGGGTCAATCCCGAGTTCAGTAAGACTCCGGGGATCGCACGGACCGAGGAAACGGTTTTGGGGCTTCTTTTGCTCGATCCGAACTACCGCGCCGCGTTGCACAAGGATCAGCCGGTTCTGACCGAGGACGATTTTCTGACCGCCTTCTCCCGCCGCGTCTTCACTGCCGTGCGAGACCGGATCGGGGACGGGGATTGGGAGATCAGCGCCTTGAACGAGGATTTCACACCCGAGGAGATCGGGCGGATCTACGCGATGCGCAACCGCCGGATGCAGTTGACCGACAACGGGGAAAAGGTTTTTTCGGACTGCGTTTCCGCACTGAAAGCTGCGGTCGCGAAGGAGAAGACCTCCGAGTCGGACGATCCCATGGCTGCGCTTGAACAGATACTGAAAAATAAAAGAAACGATACGTAAAGGGGTAAAAGATGAAAGACGAAAAAATCGACGTCAAAGAGATCGTGGATCAGGAGAAAGGGGACGTATTCAGCAGCGGCGTGATGCAGGCGCTGGACGATCTCGATTACGATCTTGAACAAATGGAGCGGCTCTACGGCGGGATCGACGGAACGCCCGAGATGGCGGAGCCCGCGGTCCTGAACAACGACGAGACCGCGCAGGAGGCGGCGCAGGACGCCGAGATCTACGATACGCCCGAAAAGATGGAGAAGATGCTGGCGCAGGAAGGTCTCGCGATCGACGACCCCGTGCGTATGTATCTGAAAGAGATCGGTAAGATCCCGCTGCTCGACCCCGAGCGTGAAACCTATCTTGCCGAGCGCATTTCTCTCGGCGATCAGGCGGCGAGAAACGAACTGGTCGAGGCGAACCTCCGTCTGGTCGTTTCCATCGCGAAGCGCCACGTGGGGAAGGGTATGTACTTCCTCGACCTGATCCAGGAGGGCAACCTCGGTCTGATGAAGGCGGTTGAAAAATTCGACTATCAGAAGGGGTACAAGTTCTCCACCTACGCGACCTGGTGGATCCGTCAGGCGATCACCCGCGCCATCGCGGATCAGGCGCGTACTATCCGTATCCCCGTACATATGGTCGAGACCATCCATAAGGTCTCCCGCACCGCTCGTCAGCTCCTGCAGGAAAATGGGCGCGAACCCACCACCGACGAGATCGCGAAGGAACTCGGGATGACCCCCGACAAGGTGCGCGAGATCATGAAGAGCGCGCAGGAGCCCGTCTCGCTCGAGACCCCGATCGGCGAGGAGGAGGACAGCC
>JAGCYR010000099.1 GCA_017960705.1 Clostridia bacterium
GGAGCAGGGCAGACCTATAAGGGAGTGCTCGACGAGACCGTGACCGCCGCGTCGTTCCCGTCGATCGGCGAATACGGCTGGCACCGCATCGGCTTCCGCTTCCATCAGGAGGCGCTGGTCGAACACGAACAGAAGTATCCCAAGTACAACGCGAACCGTGCGGACGGCGAGATCGTCCAGAACGGCTGGTCGGAACTCTATATCGACGGCGTCTGCGTCTGGAAAGTCGAGACGAGTATGCAGGGCTATTGGGACGCCGCCAAGAGAGAATGGGCGGAACGGTACGACGGTATTCGTATGAACGCCATTTCGCTCTTTAACGCGAACAACGACACGACCGATCCGAATAAAGCCGTGTACCTCGACAACCCGAAACTGATCGTCGAGATCAAGCTCCAGAACGTCAAGGATTGCGCAAACCCCGTCATCTTCGTCTACGACGACGTGAACTGGACCTGCGGCACCGGCTTCGTCCGCAACGTCGAGCCCGATCCCTCCCCCGTGGCGCAGACACTCCAGATCGCGGAGGGCGTGACCGTCCCCGCGACCGTCTACTTTAAACTCGCCGACTGAACTTCGTTTCCTATTAACCGCCGCGCACGGGCGTCCGTGCGCGGCGGTTTTTTGGATCTCGTCGCGCCCCGCGCGACATATCGAGCCGCTTGCGGCATATCGAGTGCGAAGCACATATCGAATTGCGCGATCCCACGCAAGCGCAATATATCGACGAAAGGACCTATGTCGCGCGTGGCGCGACTCGATATATCTCGCTCCGCTCGATTCGATATACGCTCGTAAACTCGCGTTCGATATATGCTCGTAAACTCGCATTCGATATGTTCGCTCCGCGAACGAAAGGGTTTCTTTCACGCCGCGCATAGGGGGCAGGGGGGTCCCCCGCGGCATATCGCGCCGAAGGCATATCGCGTGCGAAGCACATATCGCGTCCGCAGGACATATCGCGCGGCTCGCCGCATTCTTCCGTTTCTTCGTTCCCCTCATTGGCGCTTGCGCCACATCATTGCGCGGAGCGCACATCATTGCCGCAGGCACATCATTGACGAAGTCACATCATTGCCGCAGGCACAGCCCATATCGCGCCGAAGGCGTATCGCGTCCGCAGGACATATCGCGTGCGAAGCACCTTCGTTCCCCTCATTGGCGCTTGCGCCACATCATTGCGCGAAGCGCACATCATTGCCGCAGGCACATCATTGACGAAGTCACATCATTGCCGCAGGCACATCACTGTGCGTAGCGCACTTCTTGCCGCGCACTTTCTTTTCGTCATTTCGCACAAATATTCATTCCGCTTTTGTTACATTCGCCGTTTTTGCTTCGGGCGGGGGCTTTTTTATTGCTTTTTTTGCTGTTTTGGTGTATAATGAAAGTCCATACAAGGGAGAATCCATGCGCTCCCGCAAAAAGAAGGAGGAAAATTGCATGAAGAAACTGACCACTGCTCTCGCGCTGGTCCTGTGCCTCGTTCTCTGTATTTTCGCGTTCGCGTCCTGCGGCAAGAAGAACAAGACGACGAGCACGACCGCGGCGGAAACGGATCCCTCTGCCGCCTCGACGACCGCGGAGGCGACCACCGTCTCCACGACCACTGCCAAACCTGCTCACGTTCACACCATCCCCGACGAATGGGAGCCCGATTACCTCGTCAAACCGACCTGCCGTAACGAAGGCGTACGGATCAAGATTTGCCCGGACTGCGGCGACATCGTTGCCCAGGAGGTGGTCGATCCCGGTCCCGACGCGCACGTCGTCAACGAGTGGACCATCGTCGAGCCGACGATGATTGAGCCCGTCGGCAGCAAGAGCGGCGTCTGCACCGAGTGCGGAGAGCCCATCGATATCGTTCTCAATTGGGAACTGACCATGTACAGCTCGCAGGAGAACAGCAAGTACATCGAGGGCGTTGAGTTCGCTACCCACAAGAACGTGGACGAGATCCGCGGCGACAAGTCCTTTGCTCCGACCGAGGAGGATCCCGACGGCAACGACCTCTGGTTCGAGTATTCGCTGCTGTATAACAAGACCCTCTACAACCACGACTATGAGAAATCTCTTTCCGAGATCCGTCTGTTCTGCTTCCGCGAATCGACCAACCGCTCGGTATACAGAGGTTTCTACTATCTGTATCTCCGTGACAATATGGATCCCTTCAAGACTTCGGAAGACTGCCCGTTCAGAGGGCACATCGACTACTCGACCTATGATCGTACTTGGGATGGTTGGACGGAAGAAACGGCGTATATGTGCGCGGAAGATCTGTCCGATCGCGGCAACACTCTGAACGGTGAACTCATCGGTCAGTATATGGCGGGTTGGGCGTATTGCCATCCGGGCGGGATCACGAAGGAATGCTCCCCCTATCTCTGGGATTCTGAGAAACAGACTTTGAACGGCTGGCACCGCCTCGGCTTCCACTATCATCAGGAAGCGAAGATCGAAGAAGGCAAAGTCGTTTACTCCGGCTACACCGAACTCTACATCGACGGCGTTCTGTGCTGGAAGATCCGGTCTAACTTCGATAATGATCACAAAGAGAGTCTGGTGAAAAACAACCTGCTCCTCTGGACCGCCGAGATCGATCCGGAAGACGACACCAAACTCATTTGCACCAACCACGATTCCATGATGGTCGGTATGCGTATGGACAACTTTACGCAGGCGAGCCAGGAAGTTCTCATGGCGATCGACGACGTCCGCTGGACCTGCGGCGACGGTTTTGCCGTTCCGGTGGTTCGCGTTGAGAATCCGAAACCCGTCCCCACCACTCTGAAAGAGGGCGTCGACGACGTCATCGCGGTCTACTATGCGAAACCCGGCTGCGCCCACGAAGCGGAAGACGAGTGGACCGTCGTGAAAGAAGCGACCGAGACCGAGCAGGGAACCCGCGCGAAATTCTGCGCGCACTGCGGCGAGCAGATGGAGACCGAATCCTATTCGCTCGAGCCCTGATCCGTCGGACCAAAACACTCTTTGACAATCCCATAAACAAAAGACCGCCTCCGGGCGGTCTTTTTGTTTTTCGATGCATAAGGCGCGATCCACGGCGCAAAGCGGCGATTCTTACGCCGTTCCATTGAGCAACCTGCACAAAATCGTTCTCGCTTTTTGTGGATTGTGCCGATTTTTACGAACGTCCCCCATTTTATTGTTGCTTTTTGGATTATTTTCCTGTATAATAAAAAATCTAAGGTGTTCCCGCAAAATCCGGCGGGACCTAACACGACGTGAAGGAGAATCATTATGCACATTCGGTTCACCAAACGGGGAGTGACGACGCTGCTCCTCCTCGCTCTGCTGATCGTCACCGTGGCGATCGTTCTGCCGATCGTTACGTCGGCGGACGCGGAGATCCAGAACTTCAGCTATCAGACGCTGACCGCTCTGAACATTAAAGAAGACGACGACACCGACATCCGGATCGTCTTCACGATCGGCAACCTCGACTATGAAGAGGTCGGCGTGATCGTCTCGAAGTCTGTGGCAAATCCGACCTACGAGGCGGCGGGCTGCTACACCTACAAGACGACCTCCGTTTACAGCACGATCAACATTGAAGGCACGCCGACGCCCGCGCCCGACGGACGCTGGTACGTCGCGGTCAAGCTGACCGGCATCCCGCACTCCTATTTCGACAGCCCCCTGTATATCCGCGCTTTCGTGAAGAACGCGGATAAGGCTCCCACCTACTCCGACGCCTCGCTGCTCACCATCTGCTCGGCTGTCGGACACACCACCCATACGATGGCGTGGGACGCCGACGGGTCCGCGACGCTGCAGACCGTGGGGAACCTCGTCTGTGACTGCCCGGTGTGCGGTCTTCCGTATGAGGTTACGGACGTAAAAAGAGACGCGCTGGTCTATGATTCCAAGAATCCGAGCGGAGCGTTCGTCAACGGCAACCAGTACGCGATGTATAAGACGGTACGCGAGATCCGCGGCGACAAGCACTTTTATCCCACGTCTAAGTCGGTCGGCGCCGACGACGGCAACGACCTGTGGTTCGAGTATTCGCTTCTCTGGAACGATTCGTTTGAGTACCGCGACACTCCCGCCAACCTCGCGGAGATCCGGCTGTTCGGCTTCCACGACGTAGCAAAGTCGAAACTGAGAGGTTTCTATTATCTCTATCTCCTGAACGACGATGGTCAAGGGGGCGCATTCAACACTTCCAACGACTGCCCCTTCAAGGGACATATCGACTACTCGACGTATCTCGAGGGTTGCTCGCCCGACGAGAACTGCGCGGACGATCTGTCCGGTCTCGGAAACTACTTGAACGGTGACCTGATCGGCAGATATGCTGCCGGTTGGGTTGGACACAGAGATTCGTCCCCGTACCTGTGGGATTCCGTCTCACAGACGACCGGCGGTTGGCACCGTCTCGGCTTCCGGTATCACCAGGAGGTCGCGTCGGTTTCCGGCACCACGGTCACGTACGCCGGCTATACCGAACTCTACATTGACGGCATCCTCTGCTGGAGAGTCCATACCAATATGAGCGCCAGCGACGGCGACGGCTTGGCGAAGAACGGTCTGCTTCTCTGGACCGCGACCGCAAAAGACAGCAAGATCACCGGTTACACCGACAACGACAATATGCGGGTCGCTATGACCGTTGATAACGTCGTGGCTTCGTCCCAGAGCGTTTATATCGTGGTCGGTGACGCTTACTGGACCTGCGGCGACGGGTTCGTGCTTCCGGTCGAGCGGGACGATACCCCCGGCAGCGAGAAGATCACGCTCGGCGGCAACCAGTACGACGCCGGTTATTACTACGTCGAATCTCCCGTCGGCAAGACCACCGTCTATTCGTCCGACAAGACCTCGGCAACCCACAGGGGCGATTACAAGACGCTGACGAATATCCGCGGCGACGACCACTTCTATCCCGACGCGTCCAACGGCGGCGAGGGACGCAACCTCTACTTCGAGTACGACTTCCTGTATAACGATTCGTTGCAGAACTGGGATAGAGCGGACTCCCGTTCGGAGTTCAAAGTCATTACGGTCCAGACTTCCACCAGCAACCACCGCGAGTTCTATTACCTCTATTTCCTTAACGACGATAACAAAGGGCCCGCAAACGGCACCTTCAACACTTCCAATGACTGTCCGTACAGAGGTCACTTCGATTACTCGACCTATAAGTCCGACGATCTCGGGGTGAACAACGCCGTAGATCTGACCAGCGAAAACCTCTACCTGTTCGGAGACCTCGTCGGCAAATACGCCGCCGGTTGGTCGGTATCTCGGAGCGGTTCTCCCTATATTTACGACGAGAGTTGGACCACCAAGGGCGGCAACGGCTGGCATCGCATCGGCGTTATGGTGCACCAGGAAGCGTCGATCTCCGGCAACGACGTCGTCTACTCCGGCTGGACCGAACTCTACATCAACGGCGTCAAGGTCTGGAAGGTCCTGACGAATATGGATACGCTGAAGAACATGGGATTGACCCTCTTCACCGGTGCAAAGGAAGACGCGAACATCGTCTACTCCGACGCTGCGGATGACGTCCGGATCGGTTATCAGTTCGACGGTTTCCAGAGCTCTGCGAATTACGCGTACGCCGTCTTCGCCAACGTGAACTGGCGGATCGTCGACGTCGACTTCGATCCCGCGACCGAGATCGAGCCGGTTAACAATCCCACCGCGGCGACCTTCACGCTGCCGGGCGGACAGACCACGAGCGGCAAGATCTTCTACCGCGTTAAGTAAGAGAAAGACGATTTGACGAAAGGGAACAAGAATATGAACAACGAAAAGAAAGTTTTTGAAACCGCACAGATCCAGATCGTCTCGCTCGACCGGGATATGCTGCTCAACTCTGCCGGCACGCTCGGAGAGGGCGACTGGGACAGCTTCGATTTCGGATCTCTCTGAGACGCATAATCAAACCGAATACGGCGCCGGGCGTTCGCCCGGCGCTGTTTTTGCTCTCTTTTCGCAGAGAATTGCTGTTTTTGATCATTTTCTCTTGATTTTTTTTGGTTTTTACTATATAATAAATAATCTAAGGTGAATCGCCGGCTTCAAAACTGTGCGAAAACGTGACGCGAAGGAGAGGCAATATGCACAACCGGGTATCTAACAAAAAAACCACCTCTTTACTGATCCTGTATGCGATCCTGATCATCGCCGCCCTGGCAGTGATCCCGGTGATCGCGTCGGCAAGCGGTACCCCCGCGGCGGGCGGGGAGATCGAGAATTTCGGCTACCAGACGCTGACCGGAGCCGACGTCAAGAACGACGAAGAGACCGATCTTCGTTTCCTGTTCTCGATCGACAATCTGGATTACACTGCGGTCGGCTTCGTCTTCTCGACGAGCGACGACCCCGTGAAGGTGGAGAGCCCGACCCGGAACTACACCGCCACGACCAAGGTCTACAGATCGGTCACCGCGAACGGCAACGAGATCAAGGCGCCCATCGGTCGTTTCTGGGTGGCGGTCAAACTGTCGGATATCCCGCACGCGAGCTTCGCGACCTATATCTATATCCGCCCGTTCGTTCAGGACGGCTCCGGCACCCGTTACGGCGAGACCAAGCGCATCAACGTCTGCGAGGCGCTGGGACACGTCCACGAGATCAAGAACCCGACCGGCACGGCGACGCTTCTCTCCGCCGGCACCCGCTGCGGGGATTGCGACGCCTGCGGACTTACGGGCATCGTTGAGGAAGACGTCCGCGCGGCTGTCGCGGATTCGCTTCATTCCGCGCAGAAGTTCCTGAAAGGGTCTTCCGACGCATCCGAATTCGACCGGTACGTGTACGTCAACAACACCCCCACCGGCTCCCAGAAATACTATCCGGACGCCGAGAACAACTACGAGGGCAGAGATTTCTATTTCGAGATCGATATGCTCTGGAACGAAACGATGTTGAACAGCATCCAGAACAAGTTCCAGTTGTGCTTCTACAAGGGTAGTAGCATTCCGCTGTTCTACTTTACTCCGAAAGATTACGCCAACAGACAGTCCGGCGATATTGCGGGTGACAAAGGTGACAACCCGTGGTCGGGCGGCTTCGACTGGACCAACGGTAAAGACACGTTGGAAGGACCGGCAGGCGGTTGGGGAATGCTCTTTGACCGCTATCCCAACCTGAACAGATCCGGCGAAGAGCAGGATTGGGGCTGGCACCGCATCGGCGTCCGCGTTCACGAAGACGCGCATGCCAACGGCAATACCGTTACCTACTCCGGCGTTTTCTACCTCTACATCGACGGCGTACAGAGATGGAAGGTCGATCTGAATACGTCCACTCTCAAGAGCAAGAGTGCGCTCCTCTTCACGATGGACCCCGACGGCACCTACCACGCCAATACTGCCGATTTCTATTTTGATTTTTGGGCGACCGATCTTGACCAATCCACCTCGGAAGTTCATATGGTCACCACCAACCCGACTTCCGCCGCAGTCATTCCGAGTCAGTTCAGCGCCGGCGTCGTTCCGGTGTCGGATCCCGTACCGTCCAAGTTCGTCTTGAAGAACGATACTGCCGTCGACGCGAGGGTCTGGTTTATGGCGGAACACGACCACGTCTGGGACGGAAACGAGGTCCTGACGCGCGAGGCGACCGTCCTGCAGGCGGGCAAAAAAGCCGAGCATTGCAAACTCTGCGGCGCGGAGAAACCCACCGGTACTTCCGTCACTTTCGCTCCAACCGTCTATGAATCGACGAACGGCACTTTCGGAGTAGATGACTACGTTCCCGGCTACGGACTGTCTAAGTCCCTGTCCTCGATTCGCGGTGACGAGACTTTCTATCCCAGGACCGGACACGCAGCAAAGAATCTCTACTTCGAGTACTCGCTCCTGTGGAACTCGACGCTTCAGAACTGGGACGACGCGACCGAATCTTCGGAAATGAAAGTCATCACCTTCTACAAAAGCGGCAATCACAAGGAGTTCTACCTGCTCTATGCCATAGACCACGCGACTTTGCCTCACACTACCGGTGACTGCCCGTACGCCAACCATTTTGACTTCTCCTCCTATCATGAGTACAACAGCACCGGAGTTGTCAACGGCGTGTACGACAACGATAACGGAACACCCGGTTACCAAGCAGGATACGACACGCCGCCTCTTGTGTCTTCTTCGCCCTCAATCAGTTACGGCTGGCACCGCATCGGCGTCCTCGTCCATCTGGAGGCGTCGGGCTCGGATGCGACCGTCAGCTACCTCGGATGGTCTGCACTCTATATTGAC
>JAGCYR010000100.1 GCA_017960705.1 Clostridia bacterium
CCACCCCGGACGCCGGACGGGAGAGCCCCGCGTAGTTCATCGCCGCGCCCGAGAGCACCAGCCCCTCGAACACGGCTTCGATCGCGGTTTTGTTGCGGGAGAGCAGCCCCTTTGCGTTCTTGACGCATACGGAAAGCGCTTCTCTTACGGCGGCTGCGACCCGTTCACAGTAGTACTCGCCCGTGACGAGGTGCGAGATCCTCCATTCGGCGATGCTGACGTATTTGGCGATCATATCTCCGAGCCCCGCGATCAGCATCTCGTCTGGCGCGGTCGCGAGCAGATCGGTATCTCCGATGATAACGGCGGCGCAGCGGCGGGGAAGCGAGACCTTCAGCCCGTTCACGACCATCGCAGCGGATCCCGAAGCGTAGCCGTCCATCGAGGGGGCGGTTCCGACGACGAGGTAGGGCACGCCCGCGTCGAACGCCGCGCATTTGCCGATATCGTTCACGACCCCGGAGCCCACCGCGACGACGAGATCGCAGGCGGGATCGAAGCGTTTTTTCGCCGCGTCGACCCCCGCTTCGTCGGGTTCGACGGAGGCGGGGAGCACGCAGGACGCGACCGGGATCCCGGCTCCGGCAAGCAGGCGCTCGACCCGCTTGCCGCCGACCTTCACCGTGTTCTCGTCGGACAAAAGGAACACCCGCGTTCCGCCGAGCCGGATCACCTCGCGGGCGACCGTATCGACGGCGCCGGATCCGACGTTCATTCGGTCGAATCCGGCGTCGTGGATCTTTCCGCAGGTGCATTTTTCAGAGTGAAACAGCTGCATAGTTCTCCTTACCCCGGTTTCCCGCGGGTGTTTTCGTGCGGGGCGCCCTTTATTCGTTGGGCTCCACCTTCGGAAGCGTGTACCAGGTGCGGATGATCCCGTCCAGCGACGCCTGTTTTGACGTGATCGCCGCCTGATACTGGCTGGCGAGGTCGCTCGACGTCACTTCGCATTTGCCGTTCCGCATAATGATAATGAAACGGCTGTTGCCGCCGACGCAGTCCTCGATCATCTTGTCGCGTCCGGTGATGACGCTGTTGTAGATGATGTTGAGCATACGGTCGGTGCCCTGGTTGTAGACCGTGGTCTTGTACTTCATCACGATCTCGAGGAACTCGCGGCGGATCGCGGCGGAATGCTCGCAGTTGTACTGCATGAACGCCGAAAGCGCCCTTGCTTTACGGGGATTGGCGTTGACGTTGATCGCGCCCGCGTCGCCGATGGTGTGGATGGGCGTGTTGTACGACTTTTCCTGACTGATCTTGGGAAGCGGAACGACCGTAAAGAGGTTTTCCATCTGCTGGAACTGTTCATCCTCCAGCGCGCCGAGCACGACCGTACCGGCGGTGAGCATCGTGCCCTCCGCGAACTTCATCCGGTGGTAGGCGGCGCCGGGTTTTTCGGGGGTGTCCGCCTGGAAGTTGCCTGTGGTGATCATGGACCCCTTGCCGGTGTGGACCGCCGCGACCGCGTCAAAGATCTTGCCGAGCGCGGTCGAATCCTGCGAATAGTAGATCCAGTCCTTGCCGTTGTACTTGCTGGATTCGTCTTCGATCGGTCTCACGTCGAAGAGATCGTCCCCGGAGGCGGAGAAGATATACATCTCGTGCGCAAGGCCTCCGAAGTTGTCGGTGACGATACCGAGAACGTCGGTGATCGAATCCTGTCCGTCGCCGTTTTCGTCCACCCAGATCGCCTCGCACAGTTTGCCGAGGACGTCCCAGGTCCATTTGCCCTGTTCCACGAAGTCGAAGAACCGCGCCGAGAGCTCCTCGCCCTCCACGAGCGTCTCGTCTTCGCCGATGATGGCGGTCGCGAGCTTGTCGGCGTTTGCGTCCAGCATCGTGATATTGACGGGGATCACGCCCATCGCGCGCAGAACGTCAAGGAAATAGTCGCCCGCGAGGACGTAACTGCGGTCGCCGGTCAGGGACAGGCTGTTCATGTAATCGGTCATCCAGCCCGTCGCCGAAAAATCAAAGTAGGCGTTCGGGATCGACCGGACGTCCTTGAACACGCCGTTGAGGGTCGCCATATTGAGGTCGGAGATCATGTTGACGAAGAGGTCGGGCGCGTCGTTCGCGTTGCCCTGGACCACCGTCTTGATCTGCTCCGCCTGTTTGCTCCAATCGTAGTCCCAGTAGATATACTCTTCGACGTTCACCTGAAGCAGATCGAACGCCGCCTTGTTGCGCTCGTAGACCATCTGCTCGATCAGCGGGGTCTCGCCGGGGATGATCTCGTCCGGTCCGACCACGTACTTGTCGTTCTTCGAGGTCTTTTCGGCGTCGCTGTGCTTACTGAGCTCGATCCGGAGCGTACGGTCTTTCTCCTGAATGATCCCGACCTTTGCCGCGATCTCTTCCCACTTCAGGTCGTCGGTGGTCACCTCGACGGTCGTTTCCCCGACGGTGGTATAGGTCGCGGCGGTCCCGGGTTCGGCTCCCGTCGCCTTTGCGGTCGTCGCTTCGGAGCCCTTGCCGCCGCCGCAGGACGCAAGGGCGAGCGCGAGCATCGCGAGAAGCAAAAGAACGCTGATGATCTTCTTCATAC
>JAGCYR010000101.1 GCA_017960705.1 Clostridia bacterium
CGGGAGACTGTCGCGGAAGACCACGATACGGGGGTACTTATACGGGGCGGTGTTCTTTTTGACGTAGTTCTGGATCTCTTTTTTCAGTTCCTCGGTCGGCTCGGTGCCGGGGACCAGAACGATGCTCGCCTTGACCACCTGACCTCTCACCGGGTCGGGCTCGGGAGAGACGCCGCATTCGAGGACGTAGGGGAGCTCCATGATGACCGATTCGATCTCGAACGGCCCGATGCGGTAGCCCGAGGATTTGATCACGTCGTCGATGCGCCCGACGTACCAGTAGAAGCCGTCCTCGTCGCGCCACGCCGTGTCGCCGGTGTGGTAGTACCCGTCGTGCCAGACTTCGCGGGTCTTTTCTTCATCTTTATAATACCCGAGGAACAGACCGCAGGGCGGCTTCTCCCCGACGCGGATGACGATCTCGCCGGTCTCGCCGACAGGCACGGGATTCCCGTCGGGATCGACGATATCGACGTCGTAGAGCGGGCTGGGCTTGCCCATCGAGCCGACCTTATGCGTCCCGCCGAGCAGGTTGCCGATCGAGAGCGTGGTCTCGGTCTGTCCGAATCCCTCCATGGTCTGCAGCCCCGTCGCGCGCTCGAACTGGTAGTAGACTTCGGGGTTCAGCGCCTCGCCCGCCGTCGTCATATGACGGATGGAGGAAAGATCGTATTTCGAGATATCCTCGTTCACCATCATCCGGAGCATGGTCGGGGGCGCGCAGAAGCTGGTGATGTGGTACTTCGCGAACATCGGCAGGATGTCGGCGGCGGAGAAGCGGTCGAAATCGTAGACGAAGACCGCGCCCTCGCAGAGCCACTGTCCGTAGAGCTTGCCCCAGAGCGCCTTGCCCCATCCGGTGTCCGAAATGGTCAGGTGCAGCCCGTCCTCGGAAACTCCGTGCCAGTATTTCGCCGTGACGTAGTGACCCAGCGGGTACTGGTAGCTGTGGACGGCGATCTTGGGATAGCCCGTCGTGCCGGAGGTGAAGAACATCAGCATCGGGTCGCGCCCGCAGGGGGTCTCCTCGGTGCGGTAGAAATGCGCGCTGTAGAGCGGGTATTCCGCGTCGAAATCGTGCCAGCCCTCGCGCGAGCCTCCGACCAGCAGCTTGTGGTCGAGCTTGCCGACCTTCTCCTCCGCCAGTTCGATCTGGTGCGCCGTGTCGCCGTCGGTCGAGCAGACGATCGCCGAGACCCCCGCCGAAGTGAAGCGGTACTCGTAGTCGTGCATCTGGAGCTGATCGGTCGCGGGGATCGCGATCGCGCCGAGCTTGTGGAGCGCGATGATCGAGAACCAGAACTGGTAGTGACGCTTCAGGACCAGCATCACGCGGTCGCCCGGCTTGATCCCGATCGACTTGAAATAGTTTGCGCACTGGTTGGACGCGCGCTTGATATCGTTGAAGGTGAAGCGGCGCTCGACGTTCTCGCGGTCGATATGGAGCATCGCCAGCTTATCGGGCGAACGCTTCGCGATCGCGTCGACCACGTCGAAGCCGAAGTTGAACTTGTCCTCGTTTTTGAAGGTGATCTTGGTGCAGAGCCCGTTCTCGTCCTCGACGGTATCGGCGAACTGCTCCCCGACCGTCTTATGGGTCGGCAGAACGTTCGGCACCAGACTGCTGCGCACGATCTTCTCCTCGACGTCCTCGCCGGGCAGGACCACCGCGACGAAGAGACAGTCTTCGCCCCCGACCGCGATCATCCCGTGCGGGGTCGAACTGTTGTAGTAGATACTGTCGCCCTCCGAGAGCAGTTCGACGTGGTCGCCGACCTGCACCTTGAGCTGACCCTTCATCACGAGGTCGAACTCCTGCCCCGAGTGTTTGGTCAGGTGGATGGGCTTATCCTGGAGTTCCTCGCTGTATTCGTAGCGGACCCAGTAAGGCTCGGCGATCTTCTTACGGAAGAAGGGCGCCAGGTTCTTGATCTCGATCCCGTCCTCTTTCGCCGTCTCCTGCCCCTCGCCCCGCCGCGTGACGGTGTAGGAGGACAGATGGGCGCTCTGCCCCTCGAGCAGGTCGGTGATCCCGATCCCGAAGGCGAGGGCGCATTTGTGGATGAAGGTAAAGGGGAAGTCGACCTCGCCGTTCTCAAACGCGAGATACTCCTTCTCCGAAACCTCGGTCTTCTTCGCCATCTCGGACACGGAATAACCCGAAATGTCCCGCATCTCGCGGATCCGGACGGCGACCTCCTTCAGTTTTTCGGTCTCAACGGTAGTTGCCATACTGTTTTCCCTTTCTTGTAAAACAAAAAACCCATCTCAAAGCTTCCTTTGAGACGGGTGCAAACGCACGCGCGGTACCACTCAAATTGCCGTCTTTCGACGACCTCTCACGGGATCCATCAATCCCTCTGCCTTAACGCGGCGATCACGGGAGGCGCTTACTTGCTTTCGCGTTCGGCTCTCCGGCTCGGAAGGGATGGGCTCTTTGATCTCTTGCCGTCGGTTCGCACCGTCCACCGACTCTCTGGAGGCATCGGATCCAGCCGTCTTCGTCACAGCCGTTCTGAATTATGGACACATTGTAGCACAAGCAAAACCGCTTGTCAAGTGTTTTTTCGAATTATTTTTCGTTCGGTGTATACGCGCCGGTATCTTTGGTGTTCCTCCACGGCGTGCCGATAAAGCCGACCTGCTTGAAATCCGCAGTGTTGTGCCGGATGATATAGTCGATATACGAGCCGATCATCCGCGCGAAGAGCAGATACCCCATCGGGTTGAGATGCCCGCCGAGCTGATAGTGCTCGGCAAAGGTCTTGTCAAACTCCGGGGCGTACTTTGCGATATCGAGAACGTAGGTGCGCGGGAACAGCTCGGGCAGGCGGCGGATCCCTTCGTTCAGCTTGTCCTCGAGCGCCTGCCGTTTGGGATTCCCGGCGCCGCGGTGGTCGCGCGGGACCGTAATGGGGAAGAAGAAGGCGTCGGGGCGGTTCGCTCTCAGGCGGGTGATGATCCTACCGTAATAGCCGAGCGCCGTTGCGGGGTTGTTGTCGCCGTTCTCGGGGTCGATATCGTTTCCCGACCCGATTCCGACGCCGCTTCCGAGCGCTTTGGAGATATCGTTCACGCCGAGCGCGATAATATAGGCGTCGCAGAGTTTGTCGGTTCCCCAGAACCCGTGTCTCTCGGCAAAACCGTTCCAGTATTCCTGCGCCGTCATACCGCCGCGCGAGAAGTTCCAAACCTTGCTTCCCGTCATCCGGGCGAGGAACTGCCCCCACGAGTATTCAAAGGTATCGTGGTAGGTCTTATTTCCCGTCGCGGGATCGGTCGCTTCGAACTCTCCCGAGGAGAGCGAGTCGCCGATACACCCGATCGTGCGGAAAATCGCGGTAAAACCCCCCGTCGGATCCAGCCGATCCAGGGGCTTCTCGTTTTTATCGGGGCAGGGATCGAAGATCATAACGGTTCTCCTTTGTTATAAAAGGATGAAAAGTCCCTCACTCGTCGTCCCAGGTAAAGTCGGTCGACAGGAGCCGCACGACCTCCTTGGTGACGGTGAGATACCCGCCCGAGCACTTGGCGTGGCGGATCTTGCCTCCCGCGTACACGCGGCAGGAGCCCTTCGCCAGAGCGGTCATAAACGGGATGTGCCCCGCCATGATCGCGAGATCCCCCGTGATCGCGCGGACCGAGAGCTGATCCGCGTCGCCGTCGTAACGCAATCCGTCGGGCGCCGCGATCTGTAAATGAAACGCTTTCATTGGAAGGACCTCCTTTCGGGGTATTGTCGCGCCGGGGGCGCGAATGATGTAGGCGCGATGCGCCAAATGATGTAGCGTCCGGGGGACGCTAATGACGTTGCGTCTGCGACGCAGTGAAGTTGCGCCAAGGCGCAGTGATGAAATCGCCGGCGCGGCTGGCGATTTCATAGGGGGGCGGTTACTGTTTTTCCTGGATCTTCTGGGCTTTTTCGACCGCCTGGTCGATCGTGCCGACGAACAGGAACGCGGATTCGGGCAGGTCGTCGTGCTTGCCGTCGAGGATTTCGCGGAAGCCGCGGATGGTCTCCTTGAGCGGAACGTAGGTGCCGGGAAGCCCCGTGAACTGTTCCGCGACGGTGAACGACTGCGACAGGAATCTTTGCACCTTGCGGGCGCGGGCGACGGTCAGTTTGTACTCTTCCGAGAGCTCGTCGATACCCATGATCGCGATGATGTCCTGCAGCTCGTTATACCGCTGCAGGATCTTCTGCACCCCGCGGGCGACCTCGTAGTGCTCCTCGCCCACCACGTCGGGGGAGAGGATGCGGCTGGTCGAATCGAGCGGATCGACGGCGGGATAGATGCCCTGCGACGCGATGGTACGCGAAAGAACGGTGGTCGCGTCGAGGTGCGCGAAGGTGGTGGCGGGCGCCGGGTCGGTCAGGTCGTCCGCGGGGACGTAGACCGCCTGGACCGAGGTGATCGAACCGCGGTTGGTCGAGGTGATCCGCTCCTGGAGCGCGCCCATCTCGGTCGCCAGGGTCGGCTGATAACCGACGGCGGACGGCATCCGTCCGAGCAGAGCGGAGACTTCGGACCCCGCTTGGGTAAAGCGGAAGATGTTGTCGATGAAGAGCAGAACGTCCTGCCCCTCCTTATCGCGGAAGTATTCCGCCATCGTCAGCCCCGAAAGACCGACGCGCATTCTCGCTCCGGGCGGCTCGTTCATCTGACCGTAGACCAAAGCGGTCTTGGAAAGAACGCCCGATTCCTTCATTTCGTTATACAGGTCGTTCCCCTCACGGGTGCGTTCGCCGACCCCGGTAAAGACCGAGATACCGCCGTGCTGTTTGGCGATATTGTTGATCAGCTCCATGATGATAACGGTCTTGCCGACGCCCGCGCCGCCGAAGAGCCCGATCTTACCGCCCTTGGAGTAGGGGCAGATCAGGTCGATGACCTTGATGCCGGTCTCAAGGATCTCGGTCTCGGACTTCTGTTCCTCGAAGGTCGGAACGGGGCGGTGGATCTCCCAGCGCTCGGCGTTTACGGGATCGGGCTGATCGTCGACCGCCTCTCCGAGTACGTTGAAGATACGCCCGAGCGTGGATTTCCCGACCGGAACGGTGATGCCCCGTCCGGTGTCGACGGCTTCGGCGCCGCGGACCAGCCCGTCGGTCGAGGACATCGCGATACAGCGCACGCTGCCGTCCCCGATATGCTGGGACACCTCGACGACCAGGCGTTTGCCCCCCTTGTCGATCTCGATGGCGTGGTTCAGGGCGGGGAGTTCTCCGTCCTCAAACCGCACGTCCACGACCGGTCCGATGACCTGCGTGACGCGACCGATATGTTTCTCCATCGGTTGTTTCCTTCCTTTTGGTTATTACTGTTGTTCGGAGCCGCCGATGATCTCGGTGATCTCCTGCGTGATGGCGGACTGCCGCGCCCGGTTGTAGCGGAGCGAGAGCGTGTCGATCATTTCGCCCGCGTTCTTGGAGGCGGCGTCCATTGCGGTCCTGCGCGCCGCGAGTTCCGAGGTGTAGCTTTCGCAGACAGCTCCGTAGATCATCCCCGACAGGTATTCGGGCGTGATCGCGTCGAGCACCGCGGTGGCGCTCGGGTCGTAGATCGTCTCGGCGCGTCTTACGCGTTCGCCCGTTCCCTCGTCCTTGTGCGGATCGAGCGGGAGAAGCGGCAGGGTCGCCGGATCCTGCGAGAGCATCGTGATATAGTCGGTGAAGATCAGCTTGACTTCGTCGTACTCCCCGCGGCGGAATCCGTCGGCGAGCAGCCGTCCGGCGGCAGCGCAATCTTCAAGCGAGAACCCTTCGAGCGAAGGCGTTTTTTCGGATAGACACGGGATCCCCCGGTGCCGGAAATACTCGCCCGCTCTTCTCCCGATCGGGAGGACGGCGTAGGGAAGTCCGTCGGACGTCTCCGCGAGCGCGGTCTTGAACACGTTGTTGTTGTACCCGCCGGCGAGCCCGCGGTCGCCCGCGATCACCACCAGCGCCCGCCGTTTGACCTCTTTGCGGGGGGCGAAGCTCGACTCCGCGATCCCCTCTCCGAAATCCGAGAGCGAGGCGACCAGCGTCTCGAAGAAGAAGCGGCTGCGTTCCATCCGCTCGGTCGCGTGACGGAGTTTCGACGAGGCGACCAGCTCCATCGCCTTGGTGATGTGCATCGTGGATTCCACGCTGCGGATCCGGTTTCGGATCGCTTTTACGTCAGCGCCCACGGCGGCGCCTCCTTTCTTTCCGTCTCACGGAAGAATGATCAAAGGGTTTTCAAGAATTCCGCGGTCCACGCGCCGATGGCGGCGGCGAGGGCTTCCTCGTCGGGGAGGTTGCCGGTCTCGCGGATGATCTGCATCAGCTCGTCGTACTTCTGGTCGAGGAAGCGGAACAGCCCGGTCTCGTACTCGGGGACCTTGTCGACCGGCACGTTCTTCAGGTATCCGTTGACCGTCGCGTAGATGATCGCGACCTGATGCTCGACGGCGACGGGGTCGTTCTTATCCTGCTTCAGGATCGCGACGATGCGTTCGCCGAGCGCGAGCCGATCCTTGGTGTCGGCGTCGAGGTCCGAGCCGAACTGCGCGAACGCCTGCAACTCGCGGTACTGGGAATAGAGCAGTTTGAGCGTTCCGGCGACCTTTTTCATCGCCTTGATCTGCGCGTTGCCGCCGACGCGGCTGACCGAGATACCCGGATTGACCGCCGGCATGATGCCCGCGTGGAAGAGCTCGCTTTCCAGGAAGATCTGCCCGTCGGTGATCGAGATGACGTTGGTCGGGATGTAGGCGGAAACGTCGCCCGCCTGGGTCTCGATGATCGGGATCGCGGTGATCGAACCGCCGCCGTATTCGGGGGCGACCCGCGCCGCGCGTTCAAGCAGCCGGGAATGGAGATAGAACACGTCCCCGGGATACGCCTCGCGTCCCGGCGGACGGCGGATCAGAAGCGAGAGAGCGCGGTAGGCGACCGCGTGCTTCGACAGATCGTCGTAGACGATGAGCACGTCTTTTCCCTGCGCCATAAAGTACTCCGCGATCGCGCATCCCGAGTAGGGGGCGATGTACTGGAGCGGCGCGGGATCCGCCGCGGTCGCGGAGACCACGACGGTATAATCGGCGGCGCCGGCGGTGCGCAGCGTTTCGCAGAACTGCACGACCGTCGCGTTCTTCTGTCCGATCGCGACGTAGACGCAGAGCACGCCTTTGCCTTTCTGGTTCAGAATCGTGTCGAGGGCGATCGTGGTCTTCCCGGTCTGGCGGTCGCCGATGATCAGTTCGCGCTGACCGCGGCCGATCGGGATCATACTGTCGATCGCCTTGATCCCGGTCTGGAGCGGGACGCTGACGCTCTTGCGCTTGATGATACCCGGCGCGTCGCTCTCGATCGGGCGGCGACCTGCGGCGGCGATGGGACCCTTCCCGTCGATGGGCTCGCCGAGCGCGTTGACGGTCCTGCCGAGCATCGCGTCGCCGACCGGAACGCTGACGACGTTTCCGGTGCGTTTGACGACGTCGCCCTCTTTGATCCCGGAGTCGTCCGAGAGAAGCACGACCGACACCACGTTTTCTTCAAGATTGAGCGCCATCCCGATCTCCCCGCCTTGGAAGACGAGAAGCTCGTTCGCCATACAGTTTTCCAGCCCGTGGACCTTGGCGATCCCGTCGCCGACAAGGATGACCGTCCCCACTTCCGCCTGCTTCAGCCGGCTGTCGTAGGTCCTGATCTGTTCCTTGATGATACTGCTGATTTCTTCGGGACGAAGTTTCAAGGTGATACAATCCTTTCGTTCGGATTCGGACGTTTTCCCCGCGAGCGGGGAACGTATGTATGCGGTCAAACGTCCCGTGACCGCGGGAAAATCAAAGAGTCAGGTCGGAGAGGTCGGCTTTCACGCCGTCGAGCCTGCGCCTGATCGAGCCGTCGAGCAGCGTTCCCGAGATCTCGACCTTCATCCCGCCGATAAGCGAGGGGTCGACCTTGTACTCGGGCTCGACTTTCACGCCGTAGCGGCGTTCGAGCGCGGCGATCAGCTTCGTTTTTTCGCCGTCCGAGAGGGGGCGCGCGGAGACGATCTTCGCCACCGCGATCCCGTGATCCTCCCGATAGAGGCGGAGATACTCGGCAAAGCAGTCCGGAAGATCCCGGCTGTAGCCGCGTTCCACCATCAGCGAAAGGAAGTTGACGAGATACCGGTGCGCCCCCGCAAACGCTTGGGCGACGGCGGTCGTGCGTTCCGCCTTGGTGAGGTCGGGCGAGGACAAAAGCGACAGATAAGCGCTATTCTCCTGGAATACCGCCGCCGCCGTCCGGGTTTCTTCCAGCAGCAGGTCTTCGAGCCCTTCCGTCTTCGCGAGTTCGTAGAGCGCCTCGCCGTATTCTTTCGATACGTCAGACACGGTCCCCGTCCTCCAGATCGCGGATGAACTCGTCGATCATCTCACGGTGATCCTCCTCCCGGATCTCGCGCCCGACCACCTTTTCGGCGATCTCGACCGAGATATCCGAGATCTCGTTCTTGACCTCGTTCAGCGCCTTCTTCTTCTCCTGGGCGATCTCCTCGTCGGCTCTTCTGCGGAGCCGTTCCGCTTCGGTTTTCGCCTCTTCCACGATCTCCTCCGCCCGTTCGTTTGCGCGGGTGGTCGCGCGCGCTACGATCTCGCGGGCGCTCTCGTCGGCGCGGTCGAGTTTGGCGGTATATTCCGCACGCGCGGATTCCGCCTCCTCCTTCGCCGCCTCCGCGGACCCGTAGAGGTCGTCCACCTGACGCCGCCGTTCCGCGAGCGTCTTCTTGACGGGCTTGAAGAGAAATTTCTTCAGGATCAGGTACAGGATCACGAGGTTCAATATCGAAATGATCATCTGCCAGAAGTTGACCGAGATAACTTCCAGAAATTTGCCCTCTGCAAAGAGCAGATGCGTCATATCAGATACCCTCTTTCTCCGTCGGATAGGAGAGAGCCGCCCGACGGCGCGGCGCGTGGGTGATTACGGATTGGTCGACTTCGCCGCCTCGGCGAGCTC
>JAGCYR010000102.1 GCA_017960705.1 Clostridia bacterium
AAACCAATGGAGGAGAGCCGCGTGGGGATATAGTGGAGGAAGTCTTTGAAGCGATCGAGCCCCCCGGAAAGCAAAAATGAAATCCGCATGGAAAACTCCTTCTCAACCGAACGTCGACCGACCGTCTGCGCCGCGCCGCGTCCGACAAAGCGTTTTTATTGAATAATTATAGCATAAAACTAATGTGATTACAAGAGGTTTCGAAATTTTCCTTACAGCCCCGTCCGATTTATCACGCAATTCCTTCCCGATCTCGCAAGAAAAACTTGTGAACCCTCTTGACTTTTCTTTGAAAATCGGTTACAATAGTCTCAAATGAGACAGATTGGGGGGACAACCGATGAATAATTCGGACGCCGCAAATCAAGCGCGATCCGCGTTTTTCCCCGATCCCTGCTTTCTGTTCGACGGTCTTTCGGGGAGCGAACGGGAGAACGCGCTTGCCATCCTGTCACCCGAATACCCGGTTTTCGCGGCGAGTGAGAAGATCGTCCGAGCGGGGGAATCCGGCGGACGCCTGTTCTTCCTTTTATCCGGGCTTGCCGCGGTTTATAGGACCGGGGGCGAAAAACCAGTTCTTATGAACCGCCTGCGCACCGGCGACTGTTTCGGGGCTGCTTCCCTTTTCACCGCAGGTCCGACCCCGACCGAGATCACGGCGGAAACCGAATGCCGGATCGCCGTCGTCAAAGAACCCGAGCTCTCCCGCCTGTTTCTTTCCTTCCCGCAAACGGCGACCAACTACATCCGGTTCCTCTCCGAAAAGCTGGTCTTTCTCAACCGACGCGTACGCGATTTCTCCGCGGCGAGCTCTGACGAAAAAACAGCCTGTCTGCTCCTGAACGAAGCCGACGAGAACGGCTTCGCGGTCATAAAGAACGTCACTGCGATCCTCCGCACGATGAACCTCTCCCGCGCCTCCTTCTACCGCTCGCTCGCCTCGTTTCTCTCCCGCGGTCTGATCGATAAAAACGGCAATCAAATCAAAATCATAAACAGCAAAGAACTGAAAGGAATCCTGTCATGAAAAAAGCACTCGTCTTCCTCCTTGCCCTGGCTCTCCTCCTTGTGTCCCTCGTCTCCTGCGCCAAGCACACCCCGGCAGACGACGCGACCGTTAAGGTCGGTTATCTGTCCGGCTCGACCGGCCTCGGTCTCTCGAAAATGATCGCGGACAACAAGGACAACGAACAGATCACCTTCACGAAGTACAATTCTCCCGCCGAGATCATGGCGGCTTACGCCAACGGCGATATCGACCTCGCCGCGCTCCCGACCAACGCCTTCCCGAACTATTCCAAATCCGTGACGGGTCCCCGTTCGATCAAGATGCTCGCACTCAACACGCTCGGCGTCCTGTACCTGCTCTCCGACGACGGCACGACGGTCTCCCCCTCCGATCTGTCTTCGCTCTCGGGTAAAACCGTCTACGTCCCCGAGCAGGCTCCCAAGCTGGTCCTTCAGTACCTTCTGACGGCAAATCACGTTGAAAACGTGACGCTGGATATGCAGTACGACCTCGAGACCCTGCCCGCCGCGGCGCAGACCGATCCCGACGTCCACTATATCCTGTTCCCCGAACCCAAAGTCACCGTCCTTCTGAACACCGCGGGCAGCAAGACCTATTCCATTTCGCTCGATCTGACCGAGGCGTGGAACAACGTCGGGGACGAGCCGCTGGTGCAGGGATGCATGATCGTTTCGGGTCAGTTCGCCGCGGATCACGCCGGTCTTATCGACTCGTTCCTCACCGAATACGAGGCGTCGATCAACTGGATGAAGGATCCCGCGAACCTTGACGCCGCCGCGCAGTACGCCGTGGACGCCGGGATTTTCCCGAAGCTGCCGATCGCAAAACAGGCGATCCCGCGCTGCAACCTGGCCTTTATCTCCGGCGCGTCCATGAAGACGACCTCGAACGCTTTCCTCTCCGCTCTCGGGATCGCGCTCCCCGCGGACGACGCGTATTATGGAGCGAACTGATCGCAACCGCAAATATACGAAAGCAGCCCTGTTAACGGTCCTTTCCCTTGCGTTCTGGATCGGGATCTGGGCGCTCGCAGCGTGGCGGGTCGGCGTTCCCTTCATCCTGCCTTCCCCCGCGTCGGTGTTCGGGGATCTGTTCTCTCTTTTCGGAACGAAAACGCTCTATCAGGCGCTTCTGCGTTCGCTCTTGTCGCTTGTGATCGGGTTCGTTTCGGGAGTCGTTCTCGGGGTGTTTTTCGCCGTTCCGTCGGCGCTCTTAAAACTCTTCGATTCCTTCGTTTCACCGATCTTCGTCATCATCCGGGCGACTCCGGTCGCATCGTTTATCATCATCGCGTGGGTTTTTCTCAACAATCGCATTCTGCCCGGCTTTATCTGTCTTCTTATGGTGACTCCGATCGTCTGGAGCAGTCTGGTCGAGGGAATCCGGGCGCTCGATCCGGCTTTGTTTGAGGTAACGAAGGTCTACCGGTTCGGCTTTTTCAAGACGTTCCGTCTGTATCTTTTTCCGTCATTGTCGCCTTTTCTCTCGTCGGGTCTTTCCACCGCGCTCGGGCTCGGCTGGAAGTCGGTTGTTGCGACCGAAATTTTGGTCCGCACGCCGGATTCCCTCGGGTATATGATCTGGGACGCGAAGGCGTGGAACGTCGATACCTCCGCGCTCTTTGCATGGACGCTCGTCGTCATCCTCGTCAGTATCCTGCTCGACGCCCTGATCCTTCTTCTGTTTGGTCGCAGCGGCGTTCGTCCAGAGATCGAAAGGAGGAAGATGCGTGGCTGATATCCTGCTTGATTCTCTTTCCTTTTCCTACGGAAAGAAAAAGGTTTTCGACGGTCTTTCGCTCTCGTTTGACGGTCCCGGGCTTTTCCTTTTGACCGGCCCCAGCGGATGCGGCAAGACGACTCTTTTAAGGCTGTTTGCGAGACTCGAAAAACCGTCTGCAGGCGTTCTTTCGGTCTCCGATCCGGTCGCGTTCGCCTTTCAGGAATACCGGCTCTTCCCCGGTTTGTCGGCTCTCCGAAACGTAACCTGCGTCCGCGACCCGAAAACAAAGGAAGAAACCGCGCAGAACGACGCCGAAGCGTTGACGCTTTTGTCCTCTCTCGGTCTTGCTAAGGAGGACGCGATGCAGACCCCCGACGCGCTCTCCGGCGGGATGAAACAGCGCGTTTCACTCGCCCGCGCTCTGTTCTCGCCCCATCCGATCAAACTGCTGGACGAGGTGACGAAAGAGCTTGACCGAACGTCGGTCGATCTTGTCCTTGCGCAGATCGCAAAGTATTCCGCAGACTCCCTCATCCTCTTCTCCACACCCCATCCGGAGGACTGCGACGGGATCCCATCGACCCGGATCGAGCTCCCACCCCTCAAGTGACAAAACAACGGCGCCCCGTTCGGGACGCCGTTCTCTTTTGTTATATTCAGTTCTTCGCTTTTTCGGGCGAATCGAGATCCGCAGCGGGGAGCGTAAAGACGAACTCGCAGTTCTCGCCCGGCACGCTGCTGACCGAAATGGTCTCGCCCTGCGCTTCGAGGATTGTCTTGACGATATAAAGCCCCAGCCCGACGCCGTTCTTATCCAGACCGCGGCTCTTGTCTGACTTATAGAATCGATCGAACACGTACGGGAGATCCGCTTCAGGAATGCCCTCGCCCTCGTCGTAGACAGAGACCAGGATCTTGCCCTGCTCTCCCTGCTTGATCGAGATGCGGAGGATCCCGCCCTCCCGCGCGAATTTGATCGCGTTTTCGGTCAGGTTGTAGAGGACCTGATAGATCGCGTCCTTGTCCGCCGACGCCGTGATCGAATCCTCGTCGACGTCAAATTGTACGTCAATACGCTTCGCGTTGATTTTCTGTTGGAAAGAGATCAGGATCAGCCGCGCCGTCTCGCAGACGTCAAAGGGCGCCTCCTCGAACTTGCGTTCGCCCGACTCGAGTTTCGAGAGGTCGAGCAGTTCCGACACCAGACGGGACAGACGATGGACCTCGCCGGAGATGATATTGAGGTAGTACCCGTGTTTTTCGGGCGGTATCGCGCCGGAATTGATCCCGTCGATAAAGCCCGATATAGTCGTCATCGGGGTCCTCAGATCGTGCGAAACGTTGGCGAGGAACATATTTCGCATCTTCTCGGTGTGTTCGAGCGACTCTGCCATATGGTTGAACGCCTCGCCGAGTTCCGCGATCTCGTCCCTGCCGTTAACCGGGACGCGCATTTTGAAATCGCCCTTTCCGAAGCGTTTGACGGCGCTCGTCATACCGCGCAGCGGATCGACCACGCGGTCGGTGATGAAATAGACGGCGATCATCGCGGCGAGCAGGACCCAGAGCGAAGACATGACGATTGTTTCGGTCATGGTTTTGATCAGCGTCATTTCCTCTTCCGCCGAGGAAAGAAGGAAGACCGCGCCTTCCATCGTCCCGTCCTCCGAAACGAGCGGGCGCGCAAAGGTCAGATAACGGCTCTTGACTGCGCCGCCGACGTCGCCCCGATCGTTGTATTCCCCGTTCTCGACGAGCGCGGATAGCACGCTCTGGGGCACGCTCTCGCCAGTCAGGATCTCACCGGTACCCGAGATCAGAAGGACGTATCCCGAACTGTCGGTCAGGATGACGGTCTGCGAGGTGTCTCGTTCGAGGATCATTTCGATCATATCGTTGATATCCCGCTCGTTTCGCAGGATAAAATCCGAAAACGGAAGAGAACCGTCCGAGTTCCCGTAGGTCAGCGACAAAAGGCTGACGGTCGCCGAACAGCTCCAGTTCATTTCTTTCCGTTTCAGCTCAGCCGCGTAATTCCGCACCACCGAATTGATGACCCACGCCAAAATCAGGATGCAGACGAGGATCAGGATGCAGATCGCGGTCAGGTATTTCGCAAACACGCTTTTGAACATGTGATTTCCCTCCGTCCTTATTATAACTCGATTTTCTGTAAAAGTAAATAATTTAATGAAAAGATTGACGAAAGCGCCGCGGTATGGTACAATACGATAGAGATAATATGATTTCAAAGGAGTTTGACAACTATATGAATAACCGAACTGTCGTCACGCGTTTCGCCCCCAGCCCGACGGGATATATGCATATCGGGAACCTGCGGACGGCGCTCTATTCCTACCTGATCGCCAAGCATAGCGGCGGCACCTTTATCCTCCGGATCGAGGACACCGACCGCGAGCGGCTGGTGGAGGGGGCGACCGACGTCATCATCGACACCTTGAAGATCACAGGGCTCCGCTACGACGAGGGACCCGGCGTCGGCGGCGCGAACGGTCCGTATATCCAGTCCGAACGCAAGGAGATCTATCTGCGTTACGCCGAGGAGCTCGTCAAACGCGGCGCGGCGTACTACTGCTTCTGCTCGAAGGAACGGCTTGAGTCCCTTCACGAAGAGGACGGCGTCGGCGGCGGTTACGACCGTCACTGCCGCGATCTGCCGAAAGAGGAGGTCGAGGCCAACCTGAAGGCGGGTATCCCCTACGTCATCCGGCAGAAGATCCCGCTTGAGGGGACCACGACCTACGAGGACGCCGTGTTCGGGACCATCTCGACCGAGAACAAGGAGCTGCAGGACCAGATCCTGATGAAAGCCGACGGCTACCCCACCTATAACTTCTGCCACGTCGTCGACGACCACCTGATGGGCGTCACTCACGTCGTGCGCGGGAGCGAATATCTGACCTCCACGCCGAAATACGCGCTGCTCTACGACGCGTTCGGCTGGGATAGACCCGTCTACGTGCATCTGCCGCTCCTGATGGGCAGAGGCGAGGACGGTACGGTATCCAAACTCTCCAAACGGCACGGCGCCGTCAGCTTTGCGGATCTCTGCGCAGACGGCTATCTCCCCGAGGCGATCGTCAACTATATCGCCCTGCTCGGCTGGTGCCCGAAGAATACAGAAAACGAGTTCTTCACGCTGGACGAGCTGACGAAGGCGTTCTCGCTCGACGGGATCAACAAATCCCCGTCGGTCTTCGACTATGAAAAACTGCTTTGGTTCAACGGCGAATACATCCGCAAGCTGACCCCGGAAGAGTTCAAAGAGCGGGCGCTCAAATTCATTTCGAATCCTCCCGCCGAGGACAAGCTCGACCGGATCCTGCCGCTCGTGCAGCCCCGGATCGGAAAACTCTCGGAGATCGACGGAAAAATCGCGTTCTTCTCTACTCTTCCCGACTACGACGCCGCCGAGCTCTTCCAGAACAAGAAAAACAAGCTCAACCCCGACGTCGCGCGCGAAATGCTCCCCGCGATCGTCTCCCTGCTTTCGTCGCTCTCCGAATGGAACAACGACGCGCTCTACGCCGCTTTGACCGCCTACGCGGAGCAGAACGGGATCAAATCGGGCGCCGTTCTGTTCGTTTCGCGCGCCGCGGTCTCCGGTCTTTCGGTCACCCCGGGCGGCGCCACCGAGATCATGGAGATCCTCG
>JAGCYR010000103.1 GCA_017960705.1 Clostridia bacterium
CGGCGCCCGCCTCATACGTCCGGAAGGACAGCCAGACCTGCGAAAGTTTGTCTTCCTGCTGCGCGGTGCCGACGTTGACCGGGTTGGTGGTCAGGTACTGCCCCGTCGCGCGGTCGCGGAGGTAGACTTCACCGGTGTACTTGTTGCAGAACAGCTGATATTTGTCGGTCTGCGCGTACAGTTCGGAGTAGCCCGCCGCGATCTCGTCGGAAAGCTTCTTGGTGACCTCGCCGTAGACTTTTCCGTCCGAATCCTTGTTCTTGACGGCGGCATCGGTCGCAATTTCGTATTCCGGCACGGTTTCGGCTGCGGAAACGGGAAGCATGATCGCTCCGAGCAGAGTCAGAACGATAAGCAGATAAGCTATCAATCTGTTTTTCATACGCTTCCTCCTTTACGCTCTTCCGCTGACTTCTATGACGATGTTCGCCACGAACTGGATCATCTTGCCGACCAGGTTCGAGAAGAGCAGGGCGACGAAGACCAGAACGGCTGCGGCGAGGATCGTGCCGAGCGTGGTGATAATGTTCTTGGGCAGCGAGTACCCGTGGGTGACCAGCGTTCCGAAGAAGAGCAGGAAGCCGGTCCAGATAAGCCCGATGATCACGATCATATTCACGATCGGACTTTCCGTCTTGGTCAGTACGTTCGACAGAAGCGTCGAGAGCACGAGCAGAGGCGGCAGAGGCGACAGCGAGTAGCAGGTCGTGATCAGGACGTCACGGAACGATCCTTCGCCGTCAAAGAGCGTCGTCAGGCACCAGTTCGACGTGACGAACAGGAACACGGGGAGCACGACCGAGAGCGCCTGATAGAAGATGTTCGACTGGCTCTTGACCGGATCGAAGATGTATCCCTGACCGATCATCTTGTAGTAGAGCGCGACAACGGTGAGACCCATGATGGTAAGACCGCCGCGCACCGACCCCCGCTTCTCGTGCTTCAGATCCCAGAAGCCGTCGAAGGGATGGAAAACGAGGTGGAACGGGAAGACGAGTTCCTCCCAATAGGTCTTTTTACCGGGCTTCAACGCCACGCGGGAGTTGAACTTCTTCGCCGCGCCGAGTCCCTTGACGAGAACGACCAGGAAGACGACGACGACCAGAACGATCAGAATGAGGTGCCAGGAGTCGCCGATCCACAGTTTGCGGAGTTCGGTGTACGCCTTGGAGTAGTAGGAGGTCTCGTAGCACGCCTTGAAGTACTCCTCCGCCTCCTCGTATTTGCCCTGGCGGTACAGCGCCTTACCGACCCCGATATAGGCGGCGTCGAAGTTGCCGTTCCGCTGGAGGATGCGCATCCAGTACTCCTGCGCGTTCTGGTATTCACGGTTGTTCTCCTGCGCCAGCGCCTCGATCAGGAGGTCTCCGTAATCGGTGCGCGTGAAGACGGTGAAGAGCGACGTGAAGCTGTCGAGCAGGACCAGGTTGTAGGTCGGGAGTTCCGCGTCCTCGTCCTGGTTCGGCGCGAGCTGATAGGTCATAGACTGCAGGTGGGTCAGCGATCCCAGTTTACCGGTACTGCCGCTCCCGTCGCCGCCGTCGCCGAACGCGAAGAGCAGTTCGCCGTCGGAGGTGTAGGTGTAGACGCGGCCGCGGTTGATGTCCGAGATCGACCAGGATCCCTCCGGTCCCACCGCGACGTCGGAGATCTTCGAAGGATTGGCGTTCGGATCGTCCTCTTCTCCGAGGAGGAGGTAAACCTCGCCGCCGCAGTCGAAGAACCCGTTTCTCTGCAGGATGTGCTTCCCTGCCGAGTTGAGTTTCTTGACCGGCGAATAGTCGGCTTTCTTGTTGTTGATCGCTTCCTTCTGCTTGTCCTTGTCCTCGATCTTATCGGTCGTGACGAAGATGAAACCGTCCTCGTCGATCGTGATGTTGTTGAAGGTGACCGAGACGTTCTTTTGGTTCTTCTTCCTCTGTTCTTCGTTCTGGAAGTTGCGCCAGAACAGCTCGAACAGGTTGTAGGAAACCTTCTGCGCCCCGATGTACCCGTTGAAGTACCCGTTGTCGTCGGCGAGAACGATAACGCCCATGGTCGCGGTCTCGGAGACGACGAAGATCCGTCCGTACTGGTCGACCGCGCACGCTGCGGGCTGCCAGTCCTTATCCTGGACCAGCGGGCTGTCGGGTCTTCCGATGATCTTGTAGAACGAGAGATCGCTCTTATTGAAGATGACGATCCGCTTGTTGCCGGTATCGGAAACGAAGATGTATTCGTCGTTGACGAAAACGCCCTTCGGCTTCGACAGCGTATCGTGATCCGCGACGGCGCTCTCAAAGTAGTCGATCACGGAGTAAACGGTATAGTCGTTTTTCAGAATGACGATACGGTCGTTGTCCGTATCCGCGATATACAGCTTGCCGTCCTTATCCGCGCGGATGGCGTTGGGCTTGTTCAGCGACTTGAGCTCGGTCTTATCCCACGCGTTCTCCGCGATGGTGGTCGCCTCGGAATCGGACTTGCCGTTCACGTCCGCCTCGTACTCGGCGCGCTTCTGGATATAGGTCGAACGGTAGCGCGAGAGCATCATACGATCGGCGTTGTAGATCCCGTACACCTCGTAGGCGTTCGGGGAGTTCTGCGGCCAGCCGCCTCTCGACGAGTACGTGAAGGTCTCGTAGGACGAGGTCGCGGAGGCGCCGATCGCCATGACGCCGAAAAGGAGAACCGCGATATACGCGAAAATGAGGAAGCGGGAAAATGCTTTCTTCATACTTGAATTCTCCTTTCGTCAGTCTTTCATACCGCTGGATCCCATCGTTTCGATGATCTTGCTCTGGTTGATGACGAAAACGATGATCGGGACCAGCATCATCACGACGGTCGCGGCGGCGCCGGCGCCCGAACGGGCGATACCGCCGGAGACGATCTGCGTGATGGCGTAGTTGAAGGTCTTGAGCTGTTCGGAATGGATGTAGATCGACGCGCCCGAGTTCCAGAGGTTCCGGAAACTCTCGATGATCAGCGTCAGCCACGCGGGCTTGACCATCGGCATCGCGATCACCCAGAAGGTGCGGAACTCGCTTGCGCCGTCAAGACGCGCGGACTCGAGCACCGTATCGGGCACCGAGCTCTCCATGAACTGCTTCATCAGGTAGAGCCCCAGGGTCGACGCCATCGCCGGAACGATGATGGCGAGGTAGGTGTCGATCCAGTGGAACGCGGAGAGCAGGATGAAGTGGGTGACCTGGTTGACCGTGGAGTGGAACATCAGCGACATAACGATCATTTTGAAGAAGAAATTGCCTCCCGGGAATTTCATCTTCGCGAGCGCGTAAGCCGCCATGGATCCGAGCAGCAGGTTCCCCAGCGTACCGCAGGCGGTGATGAACACCGTGTTGAAGATGTAGCGCGAGAAGGGGACCCATGCGTCGTTCAAAAGCGAGAACAGGTCGGAATAGTTCTCGAAGGTCGGATGGATAACGTAGAACCGGGGCGGGAACATAAAGAGTTCGTCCAGCGGCTTCAGCGACTGCATGATCGCGTAGAGCATCGGCAGGAACATGAACGCCCCCATGATGACGAGGAAGAACGTGATCCCGGCGTCGCCGCCCGCGCTTCGGTTCAGGACGACCTTGTGACTGCGTGTTCTTAATTTCTTGCTCATATCACTGTCCCACCTTTGAAAGCGCTTTCTTGATCACCATGTTGGAGGTGATCATGATGGCGAAGAGGATAACGGCGATGGCGGACGCGTATCCGACCTCGTACCGCTGACCTCCGTAGTCGTCGAGATGGTGCATGATGGTATGCGCGGCGTAGTTGACCGACGGGAATCCGCAGAGAGCCGTAACGATCGCGCCGAAACCGAAGGACTGGGTGATCGAGAGGACCGCGCCGAACATCAGCTGCGGCCGCATGGTCGGCAGCGTGATGAACCAGAGCTCCTGCCAGCGGTTCTTGATCCCGTCGACCGCAGCCGCTTCGTAGAGCGAACGGTCAATGGTCTGCAGACCCGCGATGAAGGACAGGAACGCGGTACCGAGCGAGGTCCAGAGGGCGACCACGATACAGAGCCCCATAACGTA
>JAGCYR010000104.1 GCA_017960705.1 Clostridia bacterium
AATATCCACCAGCGGCAGGGCTTTCAAGATCCCGTGGCGGTTCGCGACCATTTCCCACAGGTCCCCGTCGTAGTAAACGCCCGCCGCGATCGCCTTGCAGCAGTCGATGGTACTGCCGCCGCCGACCGCGAGGATCACGTCGATCTCGTTCTCTTTGCAGAGCTCGACCCCGCGGCGCACCGACCCGATCCGCGGGTTGGGTTCGATCCCGGAGAGTTCCGTAACGGTAAACCCGCCGTCTTTTAAGATCCCCGTGACCACGTCGTACAGCCCGGTCTTCTTGATCGACCCGCCTCCGTAGGCGAGCAGCACGTTTTTCCCGAATCCGCGCAGCGCGGCGTCGAGTTTCTCGATCTGTCCTTCACCGAAGTACAGCTTGGTCGGTATCGCGTGGGTAAAATTCAGCATACTGTTTTCCTTTCTGATTCACGCCCGAAGGCATATTATGCGAACAATTGTTCGCAATTCACGACGGCTATGCCGTCAATTCATGTGCCGTAGGCACAATTCATGCCGTCAGGCAATTCATTCGTTCTTTTTTGCCGTATTGATGGACGCGATCAAGAGTTTCCGTATCTTACTGCATTGCGAGATCATTTCCGAATATTCTTCTTCATTGACGATCTCAGTATCGTGAAAAATGTCAAGCCAATAATCGGTTTCGTAACACTCTTTCAGGGCGATCTGAAACTTGTTGACGAAATCCGCTTTGCTGGAAGCGTAATTCGCTTCGTGAATGTTTGCACCGATACTTGTGCCGCTTCGGAGCAGTTGCGAGATGATCGCAGACGCTTTTTTGCGATTCTTCAGAAGGTCACAAAGATTGATAACGTTGACGGCAAAGGTTTTTGAAAGGATCACGAGTTGATTGTCTGCCATTTTGTTCTCCTTGAATGAAGAATGAATTGATGCTCGCGGGCTCGCATCATGAATTCTCGCTTCGCTCCATGAATTCTCGCCGACTGCGTCGGCTCCGTGAATTGAATTGCGCCCGCCTAACCTTAATGCCCCGCAGGGCAATTCACGCCGTCAGGCAATTCACGCGCCGTCAGGCGCAATTCATTGTCGAAACAGTCGTCGACTGTTTCGACGTTACAGCGCGTTCTTCAGTCTCTCCTCCACGTTCGTCCCGTCGATATCCAATCCCGTCGCTTTGATCTGCTCGACCGCCTTGATGCCGTAGAAGTTCTGCGCCAGCGCGCGGACGTAGCCGAAGCCGAATTCCTCCGGGACGTACTCGCCGCCCGCCGTCGTGATGTAGGTCAGTTTTTTCGCGCGGCAAAGCCCTTTCGGAACGCCGTTCGGGGTGTAGCGAAAGGTGATGCCGAGGACGGTCACCTGTTCGAGATACTGTTTCAAGACCGCCGGGAAAGAGAAATCCCAGAACGGTGCGGCGATCACGATCCCGTCGGCTTTGGCGAACTGACGCGCAAGGTCGAACAGGGGATCGTCAAACTTTTCCTCTGCGAGCAGTTTGTTCCGTTTCAGAAGGAACGCTTCGTCGACTTTCGGAAAGTCCAGATCGGTAAGCCGTATCTCGGTCACCTCTCCGGCGCTCGAAAGGATGCGCTCCGCCAGTTGGCGCGTTCTCGAATCCTTGCGGACGCAGGCGTTGATGAAAAGAAGCATTGTTTACACCTCTTTCTTGTCGTTTTTCGGGTTTACCGTTTCTTTTTCGGCTCGAGGTCGAGGGCTTTGTGGTAGCGCGCCTTTTCCTCGTACATCATATTGTCGGATTCTTTCAGCAGCGTGTCGATCGGTTTCGAGCCGTCGATGGAGTAACTGTACCCGATCGAGCAGCTGTATTTGGTCTCGGCGACGTTCTTCTCGATCCGTTCGACCAGCTGCGCGACCTCGATATGCGAGACCTTGCGGCAGACGATCACGAACTCGTCCCCGCCCACGCGGTAGAGCGACTGCTTGCGTCCGAGCGCCCGCGTGAAGCAGACGGCAAGGACGGTCAGCGCCTCGTCGCCGGCAGCGTGCCCCTCGGTGTCGTTGATGATCTTCAGCCCGTTCAGGTCGAGCGACACCAAGGCGGTGATCTCCGCGGGATCGGTCTCAATGTCGGCGTAGTACGCCTGTCGGTTGAGCGCGCCGGTCAGGGCGTCCTTTTTCGTCAGCTGCAGGATCGAGAAGACGTAGTAGACGAACAGCGCGATCGAGATGGTCGAACAGAAGACCTGCGAAAAGTACCGCCCGATCACGAAGGGAAGGATCAGGTCGGATAGGAACGTGAAGCAGAAGAACGCGATCGGGATCAACTCCGCCGCCGTCTTGTTGCTGCGCGCGTAGAGGATATAGATCACGAACACGCAGTAGAAACCCGCCATCACGTAGGGGAAGTACCCGAGCGGTCCGCGCACCAGCTCGTGACTCTCGTCAAGCGAGAACACGACCCCGTTGAAGATCGAGACGATATTCACCGCCGCCATCGCCATCGCGGGGATGAAGATGAACCAGCGGAACCGCCGGACCATCGTGAAGACGATCATCGCGATCAGAAAAGGCGTGGAACTGTAGCGGATCGCCATCAGCGTCAGCCGAAGCCCCTGGTGCGTCCCCGAATCCGCGAGCCGGAACTCGGTGAAGACCGAGACCGAAAGGAGGAAGACCGCGACGATCATCACGAGCATCCGCCGGATCGTCCTTTTGTCGAGGAAGACCGTCATTTTGAGCGAGACCGCGAACGCAAACAGTACGAGGACCAGCGCCCAGTTCTGAATAATGTAATCTTTGATCACGGGGTTTTTTCTCCTTTGTTTTTCTTATCTCAGAGAGGCCGTTCTTCGGAGTTGTCCAAGCAGAGAACGATCCATTCGTCCCATTTTTCGTCGTGTCCGATCTCGACCGTTTTCCCGGAATAATCGTCCAGCAGATTGGGTCCGAACACGCCCGGCAAAAAAACCGAGGGCGTCGTTACTTCGCGCGTCTCCCCGCCGACCGAAACGGTGACGGTGAATCCCACCCTCCGCAAATACGTCGTCGACGTTCGCGTGAGCTCGACCGTTTGCACGTCGGTCAAAACGACGCGTCGGTAGTGCAGAAACATCCAGAGGGACCAGAGCGTCGGAGCCGCCAGAATCAATCCCCCGATCACCGCAACGAGCGCGACGCCGCTCGCGTCGTGATCCACGGCGACGACGGAGGCGATGAACCCCGCGAATACAAGAGCGTACGCCGCGTCTATAAGGCAGTAGATCAGAAGAAAGAATCTGTAAAAAACGTGCGCCGTATTCTTTTGCGTCATTTGTTCTTCTCCAATATATCCAGCGTATGGTTCGACGCGCCGACAAGATCCTGCCGCTCGCAGGTCGCAAAGTGGAACTCCATCCACTTATGGAAGGTCTCGTCGTCCATTTCGTCGATGAACTCTCTTTTATAGTTCGACGCGCCGTCGGTGGCGACCAACTTCAGCCGCTTGACCGGGATCTCTGCGTCGAGGGCGGCGATATCCTCGGTGCGTACCAGTTCAAACACCTCTTTGGGCTCGCTCTTGCAGTGCCATTCGGGGGTCAGCAAATTGCCGTCCATCACTTCGCGCAATTTATTCATACCGAATACGTATTGGATCACGGTCGCCTCGTTCATACAGTAGGCGACGAGGATCCGTCCGCCGGGTTTGGTCACCCGCACCGCCTCGCGAAGCGCCCGGAGCTTGTCGTCTTTTGTGTAGAGGTGGTACATCGGACCGAGCAGCATCGTGAGATCAAACGCCCCGTCGGGTAAAAACGACAGATCGAGCGCGTTGCCGAGGATCGGAGTGATCCGCTCGGTGCCGTCGAGCTTCGCCTTTAAGACTTCGAGGTTGTGTTCGACGAGTTCCACCGCCGTCACCCGATACCCCTCTTTGGCGAGGGTCACGCTGTACCGTCCGGTCCCCGCGCCCACCTCGAGGATCGCGGGATCGTCGACGCCCGCGATGCTCTCGCGGACGTATTTCATCGTGGTCAGGTACTCGACCGACCCGTGTTTCGACGTCAGCCGCGCGTCCTCGTCTCTTGCGTTGTAGAATTCTTCAATGTAGTTCATAGGGTTCTCCATTAGCCCCAGCGGGCATATCGCGCCCCGAAGGGATATTTATCAACGAGCCTACGTTTAGCGAGGTAAACCCGCCTCTACGGCATCGATGATCGTCTTCCAATAATCACTCATTTCTTCCGACAGTTCCATATAGTATTCGCCTTTTTTCTCGGGTCCACTTCTTTCACCCATAGAGAGAACGAAGAAATACAGTTTGCCGTCATACCTGTAGATAGATACGTTTCTTTGATCGTCTCCGAACACCGCCCGCACGTTAAACTCACTATCCAGTATCGCTTGCCATTCTTCGGGCTGTTCGTCGCTATCGATTTTTAAATGATCGCATTTCAGCGGGTCCTTCGAGCCGGTGATCTGTTCATACTGTGCGTGCTCTTGAAACAACTTGACAAACATATCCTTGTCAAATTTCACTTCCGAATCTATGCATTCTTCCATCCACTGGGCGTCTTTTCCCATACGATATTCACACGTAATATCCCCGTCAATTTTGTCCAAAGAATAGTGGTCCTCGAAGACAAGAACTCCTATTCCGCACCCTGCAAGGACAATCAGCAGGAAAAATGATAAAGTGAAAACCGTTAGTCTTTCAAAAATAGCCGCTTTTTTCACAATTTCCTCCAAAAAGCAGTCAGACGTTGCATTCATGACCGCAGGTCAATTCACGCCGACAGGCAATTCACGCGCCCTGCCCATTCCTTACGAATCGCGGATGCGATTCGACGTGCGCCGTGCGGTTGGCGCCGCCAACGGGCTACGATCTGTTTTTTATTTTCGTTTTTTCCGCTTAATAGTCCTTGGGATATCCGGCGCGATCTCCGAAAGATACCGTGAAAAAGCGAATGATCCCGACATGGCGTTGAACAATACGATCTTTTTCCTTTTGGTCACGATGACCGTGTTTCTCACTTCGACTATCTTTTCGATTTCCTGATACCGAAAGCGCCGTTTCAAACCGAACGCGTTCCGGTACGTAAAACCGTTCTCGTCGTATTGGATCGAGATCATCATAAACGACAGCACGATCAAATCAAAGATGACCGGCAACCACCATACGAGCAGAGTCACGACATAGTCAAATTTGCAAAAGGCGGAGATCTGCGGGAATACGATAAGTAATACCCCGATCAAAGTTACGAAAAGGCACGAGACCAGAAAAAACGTCCGCATCTCGAAGTTCATGGCGACCGTTTTGCTTTCGCGCGCTTTCAGGTTGTCCAACCGCGTTTTTCTCCGCACCTTCGGGATGATCTGCGCAACGACGATCTCAGCCAAAAGGTCGATCAACAACCAGGTCAGCATCAGAATGATGAATCTCGTCATTTTTACTCCTTGACGTGAAGTTTTTGCTCCGCAAAAGTGAAGTTATTTCATAGTGAAGTTGTTCGCATCGCTCACAGTGAAGTGAAGTTCGCCTTTTCGCAACCGCAACTTGCGCCGGAGGCGCAAACTTCACTGCCGCAGGCAACTTCACTTGCTCCGCAAACTTCACTCGCCGTCAGGCGAACTTCGTTGTCAAATCACGGAGCGACGTTCTTTTTTGCCGTAGTGATGGATTTAACCAGCATACGTCTGATTACTCCGCATTCTTGCAAAAGGCAATTGGCAATTTCTTCCGTTATCGAGTTTGAACCGTTTAACAATTCCACCCAATATTCGGTCTCTTCACATTCTTTCAGCGCTATATGCAACTTGTTGATAAAGTCGGCTTTGCTCGCCGCGTAGTTTGCTTCGTGAATATTGGCGCCGATTGAGGTCGAACTGCGTATCACTTGATTTACAATAACACCTCTGCCTTTGCGCGTATCAACGTTATCGCAAATGGATATAACTTTCAGCGCAAACGCTTTTGATCGTATTCTCAATTCCGAATCTTTCATTTTTACTCCTTGACGTGAAGTTTTTGCTCCGCAAAAGTGAAGTTATTTCATAGTGAAGTTGTTCGCATCGCTCACAGTGAAGTGAAGTTCGCCTTTTCGCATCCGCAACTTGCGCCGGAGGCGCAAACTTCACCGCCGCAGGCAACTTCACTTGCTTCGCAAACTTCACTCGCCGTCAGGCGAACTTCGTTGTCGAATCAGTCGGCAGACTGATTCGACGTGCGCCGTGCGCGGGAACAGGTCGACGGGCGTGATCGTGGAGAACTCGTATCCTCGTTTTGCAAGAAACGCCACGTCCCGCGCCAGCGTTTCGGGGTTGCACGAGATATAGACGATCTTCGGGATCCCACGGTTTGCAAGGAACGAGAGCAGTTTCTCGTCGCAGCCCTTGCGCGGGGGATCGAGCACCACGGCGTCGGGGCGAAGCTCTTTTCCGAGTTCGCTTTCCGCGCCCGCGAGCAGTTTCTCGGTATCGGTCGCGTCGCCCGCGAAAAAGACAGCGTTTTTGATCCCGTTGCGCTTGGCGTTTTCGTTTGCGCAGCGTACGGCGTCGGGTACGATCTCGATCCCGATCACCTCGCGCACCGCGTCCGCCATCGAGAGCCCGATGCTCCCGACCCCGCAGAACAGGTCGAGCAGAGTTTCGTTACCGTTGAAGTCCGCGATCTCCTTCGCCTTATTGTAGAGCAGTTCGGCGGCGTCGCGGTTGACCTGATAGAACGAGGCGGCGGAAAACGAGAGTTCCACCCCCGCGAGCGCGTCGGTGATCCCGTCCTTGCCCCACAGCGTTTTGTATTCGTCTCCGCAGATGACGTTGGTTTTCTCGCGGTTGACGTTGATCCCGATCCCGACGAGGGCGGGGAAGCGGTCGGTCAGCTCCCGTACCACCTCGTCGGCGTGCGGGAGCGAATCTCCGTTCAGAACGAAGGTCAACAGCACCTCTTTTTCGTCTTTGGAAGCGCGGAGATAGATATGCCGGAGCAGCCCCGTGTGCGTTTCTTCGTCGTAGGGCGCGATCCTGTATTTTTTGATCTGTTCCGCGATCCCGTCGAGGATCTCCCCGAAGAGGGGCGGCTGCAGGGGGCATTTTCTCGCGTCGGTCACGCGGTGGCTCTTGGGGGCGAAAAAACCGATCACCGGCTCGTCACAGCTGCCGGTCACGGGATATTGCGCCTTGTTGCGGTAGCCCGCGGTCTTCCCGGTCGCCAGCACCGGCGCCACCTGTGCGTCGGGGAGCCCCGCCCGCCGGAACGCCGCCAGAACCGAGCCGCGTTTCAACTCCAACTCGTGCGCGTACGTGATCGCTCTGTACGCGCACCCGCCGCATCCGCGCGCGGGGCAGGGGTCGGGCGTGGGAAGCCGATGGGGAGAGGGAGACAGGATCTTTTCCAGCCGCCCGACGGCGTAGTTTTTCGCGATCTTGATGATCTTCACCGTCACGCGGTCGCCGTCCACCGCCCCGGAAACGAACGTGACCAGATCCCCGATCCTTCCCACCCCGTAGCCGAGGTTGTTGAGGTCGGTTATCGTCAGTTCGTAGATTTCGTTCTTTTTGACGCCGTCCATGTTCGCCTTCCGTCGTTTTTCAGTTAAGCGCCGCGACGATGGTCGCGTAGGTCGCCCGGTCAAAGGGGGAACTGATCCCCGCCTCGTAGAGGACCTCGAGGAACCCGAGCGCGGGGTCGGTCGTCACAAGGATCTCGTACGCCCCGACGGCGGCGGCAAACCCTTCGTCGATCGCCTTCGCGTAGAGCGCGAGCGCGGGGATCGCGGACGCGGCGTAGCTGATATAGTACCCCGGCGCCTCCATCACGACGTAGTGCCAGTAGATCTCGGGCGCGTAGCCGAGCGCGTCCTTCACCGTTTCGTATCCGCCGTACGCGTCGCAGAGAGAGACCAGAACGCCGTCGAGTTCCTCGGGGGTCAGCTCGTCAAGGTGCGTGTAGACGTAGGTCTCGAAATCGTTGACCAGCGAGGCGGTCAGGATCGTGGTCAGAATGTCGTAGACCTTGTATTCCGCGACGGCGTGGGCGATCGCGGCGTAGGTCGGCTCGGCGTTTGCAAACCGGTACGCGAACAGGAACTCGTCCCCCTGCGATTGGGTCTCCGCGAGGTCGTAGGGGATCGAATCGCCGCCGTCGTCGCACTTGGTCGCGGCGTAATAGTGCCCGAATTCGTGAACGAACGCGTCGGTCGCGTGGTATCCCGGACCGAAATAGATGATCGGCGTATCAAAATCGGGGAAGTAGGTCGTGAACGCGCCTTTGTAGGCGTCTCCCTCGACGTAATAGTAGTTCTGTCGGTCCCAAAAATCACGGTAGGTCGAGAGGAAGTCCGGCGCGATCTCCCCGACAGAGGCGGCGTAGCGCCCGACCACGTTGATATAGTCGTTCCGCACGTCCCCGAACAGGTAGTTGTAGAACTTGAGATAGTCCGAAGCAGAAAGCGACGCGAACGAGAGTTGACCCCCCGCCGCCTTCGCCGAAAGGTCCGAGAGCCGGGACGTCAGCGTCTCGCAGAAGAGCGCGCGGAGAGTCGCGGCGTCGGCGGGGGTATAGTCGCGCCCGTAGATCTCGGGATAGGCGTATTCCATGTAGTTTTCGTACCCGTAGAGTTCCGCCAGCCGATCGTTGTTCTTTGCCAGTTCAAGGAACAGCCGCGCCGATTCGGGATAGAAGTCTTTGTCCTTGTCGGAGAGTGCGCGGAACGCGGCGACGAGCTCTGCGTTTTCGGCTACCAGCGCCGTGTTTTCCTCGGTAGACCCCGCGGCGTAGCGGAGCGCTTCGTCGATCTCCTCCTGCGTCCACCCGTCGTAGAATCGTTCCGAGAAAGGAGAGTTCCAGAGCGTTTCGTACATCCGGTCGATCCGCGCGCCGAGGTCGGAATAGAGTTCGTTCAGGTACAGATACGCCGCCTCGGTCAAGGGGTCGGTAAGATCGCAGCACCAGAGGACGTAAACGATCTCCGCCTGCGTCCGGATGCGGGCGAGCGCGTCCTCGGTGAGCCTGGTATAGAGCAGATCGAACGCCTCGTAGTCGGTCCCCTCTTCGAGCAGACGGTCGAGCTCGTCGAAATCGGAAAGGATCCGATCGACTTCCGCCCGCGTGAGATCATAGACCAGGTCGTTTCGTCCGACGGTGACTTTCTTGTTTGCCGACAGCCGCGAAAGAACATCCCCGACGTCGAGCGGATCGAGCGGTTCGGTCACCGCGGCGGTGGTCGGGACGGTCGTCCCCGTTCCCGCCTTCGAACCGAAGGAGCAAGAGACCGCCGCCGTCATCAGCAGGAGCAAAAGCAGTACGGCTACGATGCGTTTCATCATTCGTCTTTCCTCACGGTTTTTTGTCGTTTCTTCATTAGCGTTAGCGCCGCCGGCGCGTCTTCATTCCTTCACTCGCCCGCTTGCGGGCGTCTTCATCGGGGCGAAGCCCGTCTTTATTTTTTCAGCACTCCCGTCAGATCGAACGGCGGGATAAAGCTCTCCTCCGCCGACTCGCGCTCCTGCGTGTACCCGCGCGCGACGCCGAGCGAAACGGCGTGGTCGACGAACGAGGAATATTCCCGGTCGGTTACCCGCCGGTCGAGCGGAGAGGATAGTCCCGGCTGCGGGGTGTACTGCCGCATCAGACTGTAGATCGCGTCGTTCCCAGAGAGACGGAAGACCCTTGAAAGCGCGGTTTTGGCTTCGAGCAAACGTCCGGGGAGCAGAAGCAGCCGGACGACCGTCCCCCGGAGCAAGCGCCCGTCGGGGGCAAAGACCGGTTCGCCCGAGATCTCAAGCATCCGTTCGATCGCGGCGAGCGCGATTTCGGGATAGTCCGGCGCGTGAGAATACTCCCGCGCGATCTCGGGTTTCGCGTACTTGAAATCGGGGAGAAAAATATCGGCGTACCCGCGCAACGCGTCGAGGGTCTCGACCGTCTCGTATCCGCCTGTGTTCCAC
>JAGCYR010000105.1 GCA_017960705.1 Clostridia bacterium
AGCCGACGTTTGACCCTCCCGTTCGACCCGCGTTTACTTTTTTCGTCCGCGCCCCGTCCGCGCTTGACAAACCGGGGCGTTCGGGTTATAATAGTGGCGAACCAAGAGAGGGGGTATACCAAATGACCGTTACCAAGGATTCCGTGATCGGCGACGTTCTCGACGAGAATATCGAGACCGCGCAGTTCTTTTTCGAGATCGGGATGCATTGTCTCGGCTGTCCCGCGTCCCGCGGGGAGACCATCGAGCAGGCGTGCGCCGTCCACGGCACCGACGCCGACGAGCTGGTCGAGCGGATCAATGCGTTTCTTTCGTCCGGAAAATGACGCGCCGTTCCGCACTTGACGGGCGTCTGTCGCTCGCGGCGGGATTCGTGAGGCAGGGGGCGCGGTTTGCCGACGTCGGCACCGACCACGCCCGCCTGCCTCTGTTTCTTGTCGCAGAGGGACGGGTCTCCTGCGCCGTCGCGACCGACGTCGCGGAGGGACCGCTTACCCGCGCAAAGAAAGCGATCGACGACGCGGGACTGTCGGACAGGATCGAGACGCGTTTGACCGACGGCTTGACGGGACTGGAAACCGCCCGTCCGACCGATATCGCGATCTGCGGGATGGGGGGAGAGCTGATCGCACGGATCGTCTCCGAGGCGAGCTTTATCCGCGACCCCTCGATCCGTCTGATCCTCCAGCCCATGACCCACGCCGACCGTCTGCGCGCGTCGCTCGCGTCGCTCGGCTTTGCGATCTCGGACGAGGAATACGGGATCGCTTCGGCAAGACCGTACGTCTGTATCGTCGCGTCCTTCACCGGAAAGGTCGAAAACCCCACCCCCCTGACCCTTGAGATCAGTACCCCCGCCGTCCGCCGCAACCCCGATTCGCCCGCTTTCGCCGCCTACGTCCGGCGGAGGATCAAGGCGCGGGAGAAGGAGCTGGCGGGCTGTCTCGCCAAGGGGGATCAAACGGGAGCGGAGGCGTTATCCGACCTGATCCGCGAACTGAAAAGCGCCTGTCCCGCCCAAAACGAAAAATGAAACGGAGAGGGAATATGACCGTCCGTGAACTGAACGAACTGCTGAACCGGCGCTTCCCGCCCGCCCTGTCCGCGGAGTGGGACTGCGACGGGCTGCAGGTCTCACCCGACCCCGACGCCGAAGTGACCGGGGTCCTGATCGCGCTGGATCCGACCGACGCGGCGATCGACGAAGCGAAAAAGACCGGGTGCAGCGTCATCCTCACCCACCATCCGCTGATCTTCCAGCCTCTTTCGGACGTTCCCCCGGAGAGCGGGGTCGGACGGCGCGTGCAGCGGTTACTGTCTCTCGGAATATCCGCGATCTCCTGCCACACCCGCTGCGACGCGGCGGAGGGCGGGATCAACGATTCGCTTGCGGAGATGATGGGGCTGACCGGCGTGACTTCCTTTGCAGACGGGATCCCCCGCATCGGTACGCTTACCCGTCCGATGACCCCCGCCGAGGCGGTTTCGTTCGTCCTCGGAGCGACCGGCGCGCCGAAAGCCCTCTATTCCGGCAAAGCCCCCGAAATAATCACGCGGATCGCGGTCTGCGGAGGCTCGGGCAAGGATTGCCTGTTCGCCGCGGCGGAGGCGGGCGCCGACCTGTATTTCACGGGCGAACTCTCCTATCACAGCCGGCTGGACGCCAACGATCTGTCCCTCCTCGCGGTCGAGGTCGGGCACGACGTAAGCGAGAGGCACGCAGTAACGGTCTTTTATTCCGCGCTCTCGTCTGTTGCCCCCGAACTGCCGACGGTTCTCTTCGACTACCGCGCGGGCAACGGTTTTTCGGGCGGAAGACTTGACATTTGACCCGCTCTTTGTTATACTTTTCAATAATCGTAACAAACGACCCCGAAAGGAAATATCGATATGACCCTGTATGAAGAACTGAAAGCGCGCGGGCTCGTCGCGCAGGTCTCCGACGAGGACGTGATCTCCCGTATGATCAACGAGGGGAAGGCGACCTTCTATATCGGATTCGACTGCACCGCCGACAGCCTGACCGCCGGGCATTTCATGGCGCTGACCCTGATGAAGCGGCTGCAGGCGGCGGGCAACACCCCGATCGCCCTGATCGGCGGCGGGACCACCATGATCGGCGACCCGACGGGCAGGACCGATATGCGCAAGATGCTGACCCGCGAGGATATCGACCACAACGCCGCCTGTTTCAAACGGCAGATGGAGCGTTTCATCGACTTCGGACCCGGGAAGGCGATGATGGTCAACAACGCCGACTGGCTGCTCGACCTCAACTACATCGAGTTTTTGCGCGAGGTCGGCGCGTGCTTCTCGGTCAACAATATGCTCCGCGCAGAGTGCTACAAACAGCGGATGGAGAAGGGGCTCTCCTTTTTCGAGTTCAACTATATGATCATGCAGTCCTACGACTTCTACTACCTGTTCCAGAAGTACGGGTGCAATATGGAGTTCGGCGGCGACGATCAGTGGTCGAATATGCTCGGCGGCACCGAACTGATCCGCAAGAAACTCGGTCGTGACGCTTACGCCATGACCATCACGCTCCTGACCGACTCGCAGGGCAAGAAGATGGGCAAGACCGCGGGCAACGCCGTCTGGCTCGACCCCGAGAAGACCTCGCCCTACGACTTCTACCAGTACTGGCGGAACGTCGGGGACGCGGACGTTTTGAAATGTATCCGGATGCTGACCTTCCTTCCCCTTGAACAGATCGAGGAGATGGACAAATGGGAGGGCAGCCGCCTGAACGAAGCGAAAGAGATCCTTGCCTACGAGCTGACCAAAACCGTCCACGGAGAAGCCGAAGCCGAGAAAGCGAAGAACGCCGGCAAGGCGTTGTTCGGCGGTGCGGGAGAGGGCGGCGACGTCCCGACCCTGACGCTTTCCGACGCCGATTTCACCGACGGCGCGATCGACGTTCTGACGCTTCTCGTCAAGGCGGGTTTGGTCCCCTCTAAATCCGAAGCCCGCCGCGCGGTCGAGCAGGGCGGCGTGACGGTCGACGGCGAGCGCGTGACCGACATCAAAACGACTTATCCCAAAGAGAGCTTCGCCGACGGCAAACTGGTTCGCCGCGGCAAAAAGAGCTTTATGAAAGTCAAGGCGTGAGAACGCCGCGGCGGAGAGATCACCCGGTCTTTCCGCCGCTTTTTTCACACGACCGAAAGGAGACGGGACGATGGAGACCGAAAAAAAACTGCACGGACTTACGCGGGAGGAATTTGAAAAGTTTACCATCTACGCCCACGCGACGAACGACCGGGCGTCGAACCTTGCGCGCGCAGAGATCCTCGGCTTCGGGGGAAAAGAGACCGAGATCGCCCCGGGCGCGAACGTCCGCGTTTCCCCCGACCGGATCGGGCGGCGGTCGTTCATCGGTCTCTACTGTTATCTCAACGGCAAAGTGCCGGTCGGGGACGACGTGCTGATCGGTCCCCACTGTTCGCTCGACGCCGGGAATCACACGTTCGATCCCGCGACCGGCGCTTTCACCGCCAGAACCGAGGGCGACGGCGACGAGAGCGTGGTGATCGGGGACGGGTCGTGGCTCTGCTCCAACGTGACGGTCACGCCGGGGTGCAAGATCGGGCGCGCGAACCTGATCTGCGCGGGCGCCGTCGTCACCAAGAGCACCCCCGACTACGCAATCATGGCGGGGGTCCCGGCAAAACGGGTCGGGGAGATCGACCCCGCGACGGGAGAATACCGCTGGTTTGATAAGGGAGAAACAAAGTGACGCTGTGGGATAATCAAACGCGGACGAAAAACGCGGATCTGTTTCCCGCGCCCGAAAACGGTGCGACGGTCCTTGAGACGCCGCCCTGCTTTTCGTGGCTGCCCGCGCCCGGAGAGGGACCCTATACCGTCGTGATCCAAAACGAAAACGGCTTGGTCCTGCGGGAGTCTTGCGCCGAAAACTGCTTCGTTCCCGCCCGCCCGCTCGCTCCCGGCGAGTACCGCTGGGACGTTGTCCGGGGAGATTCGCACAGGGGAGAGCAGACCTTTACGGTCTCCCCCGACGCGATCCCGTTCCTCCGTCCGACGGCGGAAGAGACGCTCGCCGGTATCCCTTCGGGGCATCCGCGCCATCTGTTTTCGGAGGCGGATATACCGGCGCTTCTTGCCGAACGCAAAACCGAAGCCGAAACCCTGAAACGGACGGTCGACCTCGCGCTCCGCGACCGGATCCCCGAATCCCCGCGCTTCCTGCACGATCCCGCCGCGCTCCCGTACCGGGAGTATTTCGGTCTGTTCCGGGAGGCGTGCGACCGCGATCTCGTCGCGCTTTCGCTCGGTTACGCCCTGTTCGGGGACGAGGAAAGCGGGGAAGCGGCGAAAAAACGGCTTCTGACCTTCGTTTCGTGGGACCCGAACGCCGAACGTTCGCTCGAGGGGCCGTGCGACGAGATCGGGCTTTCGCTTGCCCGCTGCCTGCCTTCGGTCTACGATCTGCTCTGTCCGATCCTCTCGGACGGGGAGCGTTCTCTCGTGCAGACCGCGATCGCGGCGTACGCCCGCCAATGCGAGAACCGTCTGCGTTCGCTCGATTATCTTTCGCACCCCGGCGACTCCCACGCGGGGCGCCTTCCTGCGTATCTCGGGGAGGCGGCGCTGATCCTTTCGGATACGGACGCCGTCGATCGGGAGACTTGTCTCCGTTGGCTCTCCTACGTTCTTACGATCTACGGCGGGATCTTCCCGCACTACGGGGGGAGCGACGGCGGCTGGGCGGAGGGATCCTTCTACGCGACCAGCTACGTCAAATGGTATCTTCCGTTCTTTGCGGCGGTCGAACGCTATTCGGGCAAGAGTTTGCTTTCCCGTCCCTTCTACCGCAATCTGACCCGTTTCCTTCTGACCTTCGCGGATCCCGCAGCCGAGAACCATCCCTTCGGGGACGGCTATTGGAGCCCGGGCGAGAACGACGCCGAATGGCCGGGCTTCTTCGCGCAGAACCCGTACCGCTATTACGCCCGCCGCTTCGGACCTCCCTCCGCCGAAAAGAGAAGCGGGGAACTCGAATCCCCCGCGTACTATAAACTGCACCTGCTCGACCTGTTTCTCCCGACGCCGAAAGAGAAAGGCGCGGAGGAACCCGGGCGGCTGACCGTCTTTTCCGACACCGGCTTGATCGCGCTCCGCACCAAGCCCGGGGACCCGGCGGAAAACCTCGTCTGCCTCGTCCGCGCGTCGAAATACGGCTCGGATTCCCACCGCCATCCCGATCAGGGCGGCTTCGCGCTGTTCTGCGGCGGGGTCGCTCTGCTCTCGCCGTCGGGCTACTTCGGACGGCGCTACGGAACGAGACACCACCGGGAGTGGACCAATACTTCCCGGGCGCACAACGTTCCGCTTTTCGGGGGCGTCGGGCAGTACGAGAACAGTTGCCGCGCCGTCGGACGGATCCTCTCCGCGTCGGACGACGGAACGACCCTTGCCGCCGAAGTCGAGGCGGGCGGCGCCTATCCCGTCCCGGTCGAGTGGAAACGGGAGTTCGCGCTGACGGAGAACCGGCTCACCGTGACCGACGAATTCTCGCTCGACGAGCCGGGGGAGGTCACGCTCTGTCTGCATACCCTGTCGCGACCCGAAATCGACGGTAACGGATTCAGCGTGACCCGCCGCGGCGTGACCCTGATCTGCCGTCCGGCGGAGGGGATCGACCGCCCGCCCGAGATCGCGGACGAATTCGACGTCGGGTTAAACGACGGAGAGCCGGCGGAGTACGCCGTAGAGATGCCTCCGCAGTACCATATCCGTTACCGTCTCCCCTCGAACCGCCGCCGCGTGACCTTGACTTTTTCGGTCTCCGGCAAGCCGGAAAAGTAACCGCGACCGCGCTCGATTTTTCCCGAATCTGTCCGCGTTTTTGCGTACCGCCCCCTTGTACTTGAACGACGGTTTTCACACCGCTTCCGGGACGGTATCTCCCGACCGTTTTGACGGCGGGATCCCCCGCAGGGGGAAAAATCATTCCGAAACCCGAAAAAAAGACTTGACAACCGCGGGCGGCTTATGTATAATATATTCCGTGACTTTGGGCGTACTATCCGAAAACGCCCGCTGTCAGCCTCGTTTACGTCCGATCCTTGACCGGGAGGAAGAGTGTGAAACTTGATTTGAGGACTTTGCTTGCGGGCGAATGCCGCACGCTCCCGTTTCAATTCCCCCTCGACCCGCCCGACGATACGGAGGACCCTGGCAGCATCCTTTACGGCGTACGTTTTCCTTCTCCCATGGAGGCAAGCGGCGAGGTCGTCAATTCCGCGGGGTATATGCGGTTGCGGCTTGATCTGTCCCTTGATTTCGTCGCACCCTGCGCCCGGTGTCTTGCCGACGTTGCCGGAACCTATCGGTTCAGCCTCGAGAAGACGGTCGCCACTCCGAAGATGCTGGAGGGACTTGACGAGGACAAGATCGACGAGTACGCGATCGTCGAGGACGGTTTTTTGGATCTTGACGAACCGGCGCGTTCGCTCCTGCTTTCCGAGTTTCCCTCGCGGGTGCTCTGCAGGGAGGATTGCCGGGGACTCTGTCCGAAGTGCGGCAAGGATCTGAACGAGGGTCCCTGTTCGTGCAAGACCGACGAGACCGACCCGCGGCTCTCTCCTCTTTCGGCGGTGCTGGAACGGCTCCGCGAAAAGGAAAAGCAAAAAACCGAGGAAAAGTAAGTTCACAAAGATCGACAGATCGTTGTCATAGGAGGTAAAACGCAATGGCAGTACCGAAGAAAAAGGTTTCCAAGGCGCGCAGAGACAAGAGACGCTCCAGCACCTGGAAGCTCGAAGCCCCCACGCTCTCCAAGTGCCCCAAGTGCGGCGAGTACAATCTTGCTTACCGCGTTTGCAGCAACTGCGGGACCTACAAAGGCGACCAGATCGTAGCCGAAAAGGAGGAGAAGAAAGCGTAAGCTTTGTTGAAAAAAGAAAAGCGGACGTCGCAAGGCGTCCGCTTCTTTTTTTCGTCCCGCGGGGGAACGTCTATCGATCCGAGAGCAGGAAGTTTCCCGCGTCCTCCGGCGTA
>JAGCYR010000011.1 GCA_017960705.1 Clostridia bacterium
ACAGCACCGAGGGATGCGACGCGGTGGCGGAGGATCTGACGGTCACCGCACAGTGGACGATCAATCACTACGCGATCACCTACAACCTCGACGGCGGCACCAACAATGAAAACAACCCCACGACCTACACGGTCGAGGACGAAATCACCCTCGCCGCGCCTAGCAAGACCGATTATCTCTTCACCGGCTGGTCGGATAACGGCGTGATCGCCGTCGGTTCGACGGGCGAGAAGACCTTCACCGCCAACTGGACACCCGATCCCGCCGTAGCGAAACTCGTTGCGATCAACGAGCTTGCCTTCGACGGCACGACCCTGACCCTTACGGTACCGAACGCAACCGCGACCTATTCGTTCCTGAACAAGATCACGGTGAACGAAGGCGCGGATTGGCAGATCTGCACCGACGAATACGGCATCTACTCCAGTCTGACGAAAACGGTTCCGCTGTCGGAGGGGGACAACGTCTTCTATCTGTTCGTAATCTCGAACGACAAGACGAACGTCCTCGCCTATACGGTCGAGATCCGGCGCAAGCCGCTCTATACCGTGTCGTTTGAGACCAACGGCGGCTCCGACGTGGCGTCGGTCCAGGCGGAGGAGGGCACCGTCCCGACCGCTCCCGCCTCCGCTCCCACGCGCGCCGGCTATACCTTCGCCGGATGGGATTATGACTTTGCAACGCCGATCGCAGGGGATCTGACGGTCAACGCCAACTGGACGGCGATCAAGTATACGATCACCTATAACCTCGGCGGCGGCACCAACGCCGAGAACAACCCCGCGACTTACACGGTCGAGGACGAAATCACCCTCGCCGCGCCCGCAAGAGCCGATTATACCTTCCTCGGTTGGTCGGATAACGGCGTGATCGCCGTCGGTTCGACGGGTGAGAAAACCTTTACCGCCAACTGGAAGCAACACGTTCAGGCAAACGAATATACCGTCGACGTTGCGCCGACCTGTTCCACCGTCGGCTCCAAGTCCTATCACTGCACCGTGTGCGGCGAGATCATTGCCGATACGGCGGTCGTGATCCCGATTGATCCCGACGCGCACGTCCCGGCAAACGTGTATACCGTCGACCTTGCGCCGACCTGTTCCACCGTCGGCTCCAAGTCCTATCACTGCGCGGAGTGCGGCACGATCCTCCCTGAAACGACAGTCGTGATCCCGATTGATCCCGACGCACACGTCCCGGCAAACGAATATACCGTCGACGTTGCGCCGACCTGTTCCACCGTCGGCTCCAAGTCCTATCACTGCACGGAGTGCGGCACGATCCTCCCCGACACGACAGTCGTGATCCCGATCGATCCCGACGCACACGTCTGGGCGAACGAGTATACCATCGATCTTGCCCCGACCTACTGGGCTACGGGATCTCAATCCATCCACTGCACCCTGTGCGACACCGTTAAACCGAACTCTTCGATCGTGATCCGGACAGGGAACGAAGACAAGTGGGAAACGGTTGCATCGGTGGTCAACGTGATCGCCGAGAAAGACCGTTCGCTGAATATCGCGTGCGATATCAGCCGAAACGGTGTGAAAACGTCGAAAAACGACGTCTACGTAGCGGGTCCCGACTCGGTCGAGGAAGGCATCACGCCCGCAATCGAAGCGATGGTCTACGAACGCAACGAGGCGGCGAAAGACCTGCTCGGGCTGACGATCACGTACGATTACTGGGCGGAGTACTACGGACAGCAGGCGGAAAAGATCGACGTTCTGGTCAAGGGGAACGCCGCAGACGCCCCCGATCTGTTCATCTGTCTGGTCTACGACCTGAACCTGGAGCTTTTGAACGGAACGTTCAAGGACGTCTGGTCGATCCCCGGCTCGTACTTTGATTTCAACGCGCCGGGCTGGCTGACCGATTGGATGGAGGGGAATTCCCTCACCGGCGACCGCGCTTACGTCCTCGGCAGCGACTACTTCCTCGAGCTCCTTCGCTCGGTGTCGGTCATGCCCTTCAATATGGATCTGATGAACGAGAACGCCTCCAAGCTTGCGCCGATCATTCTGAACGAGGGCGAGACTCTCGGCGCGGGCGAGGAACTCACAACATATTTCTTCGATCTCGTTGAGGCGGGAAAATGGACCTTTGACGTTCTCGGAAAGCTCTGCGAGGCAATCTGGGTCGACGTCGACGGCAACGGACAGGATTCGATCTACGACGTTCTCGGCATCATCGCCGACGAGTACGGAGGAAAGACAACGGTCGGTTTCATCTACTCCTGCGGCACTCCGATCACCGAGGCGTACACCATTGAGAACGAGTCGAGCGAATATTACGGCAAACAGTGGATCAAGTACGCCGATAACTCCGAGGATGCGGGACTGAACGATATCTTCGACGCAGTGTCGAAGGTGTTCGTCGGTATGGGTTCCCTTTCGACCAACGCCACCCACTCCAGCAACACGCCGGAGGCGCCGGGTAAAGCGTATCACCTGACGAAATTCGCCCAGGACGAACTGCTCTTCCTCGGCGTGGATCTGCTCGGCGACCTGGAGGACGATAGGATCCAGTCGATGACCTCCCTGTATTCGGTGATCCCCTGCCCGAAGGTCAGCGTCGATGGAACGTACAACACAATCATCGACAACACCGGCGACGCCGGCGCCATCAACGTCAACGCCAATCCCCGCAAGGCGAGAGCCCTCTCGGCATATCTGCAATACTGCACCGAACATTCGGGCAATATCCGCCAAGAATATCTTGAAATCGTGACCAAGTACAGGATCACACCCTACAACCAGGGCACCGACCGGATGCTCAACATCATCTACGAAGGCATCCTCTACGGACGCGACAAGGCGGTCGACGACCTGTTCGGCGTGATCGACCGTCCGAACCGCTGGCACGATCTGATGAAGAACGAGCATCACGAAGGCGACGCCGATTACATCACGACGCGGTACGCCGAGGTGGTCTCGCATAAGCAAGCCCGGCTCGACAGCATCCTGCAAACCTGGTATACTCTTCCGAAGGTGGAGGGCGTAACGCCGCCGTTCCATACCCATACTCCGGCGGATCAGTACACGGTCGACGCGGAGCCGCAGGGATGTATCCCCGGATCCAAGTCCCTCTACTGCATCATCTGCGGAAAGAGCATTCCCGGTACTGCCGTGGAGATCCCGGCGCCGAACGCACATACTCCGGCGGATAAGTACACGGTCGACACGCAGCCGACCTGTACGGAAGTCGGTTACAAGTCCTATCACTGCACGGTCTGCGGCGCAAGCATTTCCAGCACCGCCGTGGAGATCCCGGCAAAAGGTCACGTCCCGGCGGCCGAGTACACGGTGGAGGTCGCGCCGACCTGTTCGACTACCGGCATCCTGTCCTATCATTGCGCCGTCTGCGGCGACGTCATCGACTCTACGATCGAGGATATTCCGATCGATCCCACCCTGCACGTCGTCACGAACTGGCCCGTTTACAAACCTGCCACCCTTTTGGAGGACGGCAGACGCGCAGGCGAATGTTCGCTCTGTCATCAGATCGTCGAGGAGACGCTCACGTACGTGCCGAAGATCAAGAAGTTCACGGACACCGACAGCGGCAAGTACGCGGCCGATACGGTCAGTCTGGGTGACGTCCGCGGCGACAAGCACTTCTATCCGACCGACGATAATCCCGACGGTAACGATCTCTACGTCGAGTTCTCGATCCTCTGGAACGACTCGATCCTGAACTTTGACGGCAGCAATAACTGTTACATGGTCGGACACATGCATTCGAAACCGTTCTATTACCTGTCCCCCGTCCCCGGCATTCCGATGAGCGACTCCGACTTCTCCGGCGCGTTCGAATGGATGGGGAACTACGGAACGCCCATCGACGACGCCGAGGTGGACACTCCCGACGGGATGTGCGGTTTTTCGGCTAACTTCTCCGACTATCCGAACATCGCCGGGCCCGATCAGGACAATCCCGAATGGGGCTGGCACCGCGTCGGCATTCGGATCCACGTGGAACTGCTCGACGGCAGAACTGGTGAGTATCTGACGGACTATTACGCGGTTGCAACCGGTTACGTCGACGGCGTTGCGATCTTCAAACTCTCCACCGGTACCGCCGGTCTTCCTAACGTTGAATCCAAACTGTTCAACGCCGAGTCCGACGGGAACGGCGGCGTGATTTACTGCGACGCGGACGAAAACACTGTCATCCCGTTCCAGATGTACCACACGAAAACGCTGGCCGGGACGAACGCTTACCTTGCGATCGCCGACCTCTCCGTCACCTGCGGCAAGGGCTTCGTGATGCCGGTTGAAAAGGTTGCGAATCCCGAAGGAAACACCTACACGATGGACGACGGCACGGAGATCCCCGCCGCGCTCTGGTATCGCATCATTCCGCACAACCACGTATACGGCGCCGAATATACGGTGGATATTCCGGCGACCTGTACGACCGACGGATCCAAGTCCTATCACTGCACGGTCTGCGGCGCAAGCAAACCCGATTCTATCGTCCTGATCCCGGCGACCGGACATAACTGGGAGTACGTCGTGGACGTCGAGCCGACCTGTACGGAAGTCGGTTACAAGTCCTATCTCTGCACGGTCTGCGGCGAAAGCAAGCCCGATTCGACGGTTGAGATCCCCGCGACCGGACATAACTGGACATACGTCGTAGACGTCGCGTCGACCTGCTCGACCACCGGATCGAAGTCGCTCTACTGCACGGAGTGCAACGAGAGCAAGCCCGATTCGTCTGTCGAGCTCCCGATTGATCCCGACACGCACGTCGTCGCGGAATGGACCGTGGACAAACGACCCACTCTGCTGGAGAACGGCAGTCAACACGGCGTCTGTCTGCTCTGCGGCAATATGGTCGTAAGAACGATCGATCAATCCGAGCCGATCGTGATCGGTTCGAATTGGGGCACCGCCGAGCGCGCTGCTTTCAACGCCGAAAACAACGTTGATTGGCTCGATCACCGGGATCTGCCGGGCGGCATCTATATCAAACGCAACGTCAACAGTATCAAGGGACAGGATCAGCACTACTACCCGACCAAAGGGAACCCGCTCGGCAACGACCTGCTCGTCGAGGTCTCCTACCTCTGGAGCGAGGTGATGGACACCAACTACCGCGGCGAACCTCTGACGTTCGGAAACGGCGACGGATACGACGTGTTCCACGTCCGGAGACAACTCGATGCAAAGGACAACCGGACGATCAACGGCGCTCTTTGCCAATACGAATACGTCACCCCGACCCCCGACGAGATCGCCGGCAACGCGGCGCTCAAAAAACCGTCTCTCGGCGGATACGGCTGGCACCGTCTGAGCTTCCGCGTGCATCAGGACGCAGAGATCAACGGCGGCGCCGTGAAATATACCTATATCGCTTCCGCGTACGTGGACGGCACGCTGGTCCTCTCGTTCGATCTGACCGACTGGGTCGTCAGATACTTCAAATCGACCGTAACCGGTCTTCTCTACACCGCGGAGATCGAAAACGGCGAACTGGTATACTACGACATCGGACAAGATCCGATGAGCTCTTATCAGAACAGTTACGGTCTGCTGTATTTTGAAGAATTCTTCTACTCGTCCGGCGCTTCCACTGCATACGCCGTCTTCGGCGATATCGAAATGACCTGCGGGCATGACTTCGTACAGCAGGTTGAGGCGGTCGAGAATCCGACCGAGGCGACCTATACGCTACCGAACGGCACGGTGATCCCCGCCGCCTTCTGGTATCGGATCAAGCAGCATGACCATATCCCCGACGACACGTTCACGGTCGACCTTGCGTCGACCTGCACGACGATCGGCTACAAGTCCTATCACTGTGCGGAGTGCGGTGTGATCCTTCCCGAAACGATCGTCGAGATCCCGATCGATCCCGACGCGCACACCGTCCTCGAGTGGGAAATCACAAAACCCTCCACCCTCCTTGAAGACGGACTCAAGACGGGGGTTTGTACCCGTTGCCAAACGGAAGTTGTGACCACGTACAGCGGCGGCTCGACCGTGGAGAAAAAGTACACGACGTCAGCCACGAACGAGAAACTGTTTGTCCAGCAGAACGTCTACGAGGAACTTCTCGGCAACGGAACGAAACACTTCTATCCGACGGTTGAGAATCCCGACGGGCTCGATCTGTACGTTGAATATTCGCTGCTGTGGAACGAGACGATCTTGAATCTGACCGACTCGGGCAACTCCGCATACGCCGTTCTCAGCGCGCGGATCACCGCATACAACGATCTCGTCAGCGGCAACGACCTTGTCTGGATGACGCTGAGCGGGAACGGATCCTCCGGCTCCGACTGTCCGTTTGCCGGCGGTTTCGAGTACGGCGCGCTGCGCACCGTCGAGGTCGGACCGCAGGGGATGACTGAGCCCTGCGGCAACACCTACGACGACTTCCCGAACGTCGGCGGATCCGATCAATTCGCTCCCGAATGGGGTTGGCACCGGATCGGCGTCAAGTTCCATATGGAAGTGGCAAACGAAGCCGCTCTGCGGGCCGACACCGAACCCGGCGCGACCCCCGCATCCTACTACGGCTACGTCGAAACCTATCTGGACGGCGTTCTGATCTCGAGACTCTCGAAGACCGGGACCAACGTTCTGTTGGAACAGAATCGGCTCTTTACCGCTTCGTCCGACGGCAACGGCAATATCATCTACACCGATATTCCGGATGACAGATACGTCATCGGGATCCGTATTCCCTGCACCCGTACGCTATCCGGCAGCGCGTACGTCGTGTACGCCGATTATTCTGCGACCGCCGGCACGGCTTTCGTGCAGGAAATCGAGAGGATTGAGAATCCCGCAACCAAAACGTATACGACATCCGACGGCACGGAGATCCCCGGCACAATGTGGTACTACCTCAAGCACGACCACGTTTACGACGGCGTGTATACGGTGGATATGCCGGCGACCTGCACGACGCCCGGCTCCAAGTCCTATCACTGCGCGGTCTGCGACGCGATCAATCCCGATTCCGTCGTCGCGATCCAGGCGACCGGACATACCCCTGCAAACGAGTACACCGTCGATCTCGTCCCGACTTGCTCGAGCACCGGTTACAAGTCCTATCACTGCGCGGAGTGCGGCGAGATCATCCCCGAAACGATCGTCGAGATCCCTGCCGATCCCGGCGCGCACGTCGTCTCGAATTGGACCGTGACCAAACAAGCCACCCTGCTGGAGGACGGCAGTGCGCAAGCCGTCTGCGCGATCTGCCATACCGTATTGGAGACCGTGATCGGTTTCGAGCCCGAGATCTACAACTCGGCAAATCCGAGCGGTCGGTACGCCTACGGCGCCGATTTTGCATTCAGCCGGACGGTGGGCGAGATCCGCGGCAACAAGCATTTCTATCCGACCCAAAACGACCCTGACGGCAACGATCTGTGGTTTGAGTATTCGTTCCTGTGGAACGACACGCTCTACAACCACGACTACTCGAAAGCGCTGGCGGAGATCCTTCTGTTCGGATTCCGCGACTCGAACAACCTGTCGAATTATCGGGGATTCTACTACCTCTACACCCGCGACAACAACGACGGCTTCCGCACTTCGTTAGACTGCCCGTTTATGGGGCACGTCGACTACTCGACCTACTATCCGGGATGCACTCCCAACGAAAACTGCGCGCCCGACCTGTCAAGTGAGGGCAACACGCTGAACGGTCGCCCGATCGGGCAATACAAAGCGGGATGGGCAACCCCCATTACGCGCGACGATTCCCCCTATCTTTGGGATTCGGAGTACCAGACACTGGGCGGCTGGCACCGTCTCGGTTTCCGGTACCATCAGGAGGCGGCGATTGAAGAGGGCGAGCTCCGCTACTCGGGCTACACCGAACTCTATATCGACGGCGTCAAGGTCTGGAAAGTCCTGACGAATATGGAGGGGTATCTGAAGAACGGTCAATGGAAACAAACCGACTGGAGCCTCAGATATAAAGGACTGCTTCTCTGGACCGCCGAGATCGACCCGAACGACGAAACGAAACTCATCTACGCCGACAACGACGCGCTGATGGTGGAGATGCGGATCGAAAGCATCACGCGGGCGTCCAGCCCCGTCTACGTCGTGGTCGACGATATTCACTACTCCTGCGGCGACGGATTCGCTCTCTACGTCGAGCGGATCGACGATCCCGCGCCGTCGTCCCTCGTCCTTGCCGAAAACGTCACGGTCTCCAACGCGATCTTCTTCCGTAATCGAATTCACGATCACGACTGGAACAACGCATACACGGTGGACGTCGAACCGACCTGCACGACCAACGGTTCCAAATCCTATCACTGCACGGTCTGCGGCGCAATCCAGCCCGATTCCTCCGTCGTGATCCCCGCGACCGGACATAACTGGGAATACGTCGTAGACGTCGCGTCGACCTGCTCGACCGCCGGATCGAAGTCGCTCTACTGCACGGAATGCGGCGAAGTCCAACTCGGCTCGTCGGTCGAGATTCCGGTGACCGGACATAACTGGGAATACGTCGTGGACGTCGAACCGACCTGTGCGACCGCCGGATCGAAGTCGCTCTACTGCACGGAATGCGGCACGCACAAGCGCGATTCGTCGGTCGAGATTCCGGCAGATCCCACCCTGCACGTCGTCACGGATTGGACCGTAACCAAACGAGCCACCTTGTTAGAGAACGGCATACGTGTCGGCATATGCGAGATCTGCGGAGAATACGTTGCCGAGGAAGAATTTGCGTATGAACCGACCACGTGGGTCTACACGCCCACGACGACGACTTCTCATAAGATCTCAACCGAAATAGACGACGTTCTGTGGAATAACAAGCATTTTTATCCCGACGAATCGAACGGATACGAAGGGCTTGACCTCATCATCGAGTTCTCGTTCCTGTGGAACGAAACCCTGCTCAGACTGAATACGGGCTCCAACTATATGGTCCTTCAGGGAAGTCTGTGGGGGCAGGACGCCTACTGGATGTCCCTGACCGATCATGCCCAAGGAAGCGACTGCGTATATGCGGGCGGCTTTGAGTACATCTCGCTCCGCACCGTCGAATACGGTCCCGCCGGCATGTCCCAGATGACCGCGAACAACAATCATGTCGGCACGGAGTATTCCGATTTCCCGAATATCGGCGGTACCGACAGAGACAATCCCGAGTGGGGCTGGCACCGGATCGCGATCGTCTTCCACGAAGAAGTGCTGAAAGACAGCGGCGTCGTAAACGGCGGCTCAAACAATGCCGTCGACGCGGCATCCTATCTGGTCACGTCCACCTGCTATATCGACGGCGTGATAGCCTACACCCTCTCCAACCGCGTGTCCGACGACTACATCAATTCCACCTTCAAAAACAGGACCCTGCTCTTCCGGACGGACAATGAGGACGCGCCTTTCTCGTACGTCGATACAACGGGCGTAACCATCAACGGTATCGAGATCCCGGTGCAGTGTACGAGCACCGGCAACGCATATGTGATGATCGCGGACTACTCCGTGACTGCGGGCAAATACTTTGTGCAGTCGGTCGAGAAAGCCGAGAATCCCGAAGAAAAAATCTATACGATGGACGACGGCACGGAGATCCCCGCCACCGTCTGGTTCCAAAAAAAGCCGACCGGATGGTCGGAGGGGCTGGCGTTTGATCGCCACGGGACCGGGAACGTTTCGGGGCTCGGCACCTGCACGGATACCGATCTCGTGATCCCGCCGATCACGCCGGACGGAGAGCCCGTTAGAAGCATCGGAAACCGTGCGTTCTCCGGTTGCACCGGGCTGACCTCAATCACCATCCCGGACAGCGTCACGAGTATCGGATGGTCTGCGTTCTCCGGTTGCTCCGATTTGACGGTCATCATTGGAAGCGGCATAACCTACATTGATGAGGATACGTTTGCCGGATGCACCGGGTTGACCTCGGTCACACTCGGAAACAACGTAGGGAGTATCAATCAGTACGCATTCCAAGACTGCACGGGCTTGACCACCGTCGTCGTTCCGAAAAGCCTTGTGAGTGTGGACCGGGGCGCGTTCAAGAATTGCACCTCGCTGACCTCCATTATCTATGAAGGCACAATGGAAGAATGGAACGCGATCCATTTTTGGGAGAGCAACTGGAACGCCAACACCGGCGACTACGTGATCCACTGCTCCGACGGGGATATTGCAAAATAAGATCCCGGTCAATTCAAGCGAACAAAACCAAAAAAGGAGCCCGTCCGCGAAAACGGACGGGCTTTGTTATTCTCTTTTTCGGGTAAAGCGGTCTGCCTCCCCGGTCAACCCCTCTGCCACGATTTGCGGCTGAAGAGGACGATGATCGGGAAAATCTCGAGGCGGCCCGCCAGCATATCCATGATCAGGACGACCTTGGAGACGGCGCCGATGCCCGCGAAGTTCGCCGCCGGTCCGATCATCCCGAGCCCGGGTCCGACGTTGTTGAAGCAGGCGAGGACGGCGGACAGGTTCTCGGTCAATCCGTAGGGCGAGGCGAACGAAACGACGGTGAAGCTCGCCACGGCGATAAAGATATACGCGGCGAAATAGGCGTTGGTGTTGGCGAGGATCTTCTCGGAGACCGGTTTGCCCGAGAGCCTGACGGTCTTGACCTTCTGCGGGTGCATGACCTCGGCGATGTTGCGCTTCATGATTTTCAGGAGCATCACGATCCGCGAGCATTTGAGCCCGCCCCCGGTGCTCCCGGCGCAGGCGCCGATCGCCATCAGGATGAGTAACAGCGCCTTGGAAAACGACGGCCAGAGCGCCTCGTAGTCGGTGGTCGAAAAGCCGGTCGTCGTGATGATCGACGAGACCTGGAAAAAGGCGTGACGAATCGTTTCGCCGACCCCGCCGTAGACCCCGTTCCGGAGCAGGTTCCAGACGATCAGTCCGACGCTGCCGAACACGGTCAGAAGATAGAAGCGGAGTTCCTCGTCACGGAAGACCGAGCGAAGCCGCCCGAGCAGGATCAGGTAGAAGATCGAGAAGTTGATCCCGAACAGGAGCATAAAAACCGTGCAGACGATCTGGATATACGAACCGAAGCTCGCGATGCTGTCGTCGCGGGTACCGAAGCCGCCTGTCCCGGCGGTGCCGAACGCGGTGCAGACCGAGTCGAAGAGCGACATCCCGCCGCAGAGCAGGAAGACGACGTTGAGGGCGGTCAGGGCGATATAGATCAGGTAGAGCACCTTCGCCGTCTGGCGCATTTTCGGTACGAGTTTCCCGACCGAGGGACCCGGGCTCTCCGCGCGGAGGATGTGGAGCGTATAGCCCTCGTTGCGCCCGCTGACCGGGACCAGCGCGAGCAGGAAGACCAGCACGCCCATACCGCCCAGCCAATGGCTGAAACTGCGCCAGTAGAGGATCCCCTTCGGGAGCGCGGACGGGTGGGCGAGGATGGTGGATCCGGTGGTGGTGAAGCCCGATACCGTCTCGAAGAGCGCGTTGAGGAAGTTCGGGATCGCGCCCGAAATAACGAACGGCAGGCAGCCGAAAAGACACAGGGCGATCCAGCTGATCCCGACGCAGACCATCCCCTCGCGGGCGTAGAAATCCGAATCGGCGCCGCGGGTGAGGACGTAGAGCAGCCCCGAAACGACGCCCGCCGCCGCCATCGCGGAAAGGAAGCCGATCACCGAAGAGGTCTCGCGTAAAAACAGCGAGATCAGAAGGGCGGGGACCATGGACGCCGTCTCGATCGCGAGGATCATGGAGAGGAAACGCCCGAGCATCTTATAGTTCATACGCGCCCTCCGTTACTCGAAGATATCGTTGAACCGGAGAAGCACGGTGTCGCCGCTGACGACGATGACGACGGTATCGCCCGAACGGAAGGTCGTGTTACCGCCGGGGATGATGACCTCGCCGCCGCGCAGGATGCCGGCGATCAAGACGTTCTGCTTCAGCTGAAGGTTCTTCAGGGGGACGCCGGTGTTCGCCGCCGAGCCGTCGAGGTGGAACTCGATCGCCTCCGCCTGTCCGTCCGCGAGGTGGTGGATGGCGACGGCGGCGCCGGTCTGCTCCTGCATGGCGCGGACGTAGCGGACGATGTTGTTGACGCTGAGTTTCCGCGGCGAGACGATACTGCCGACCGGGAGGTTCTCGATCATACTGGTATCCTCCATCCGACCGAGTTTGGTGACGGTCTGGGGGATGCCGCGCCGGCTGGCGTAGAGCGAGACCAGGACGTTGAGTTCGTCAAGACCCGTCAGCGAGACGACCGCGTCGCTGTCGGCGATGCCCTCGCTGTCGAGCAGGGTCTGGCGCGACGCGTCGCCGAGGATGACGTCGGCGCCGGGCAGCACTTCGGAAAGATAACGCGCCTGTTCGGGGTCGCGTTCGACGATCGAGACCGAGACGCGCCGCGCGAGCAGCATCTCCGCCAGATAATAGCTGACGGTGCCGCCGCCGACCAGCATCACGCGCTTGACCTTGTGGGTCACGATCCCGAGATTGCGGAGCAGCGTGGACAGGTCGTCGGACGACGCGGTGACGAAGATGCGGTCGCCCTCTTGCAAGGTGAAATGACCGCTGTTCGGCGTGTAGGTGACCCCGCCGCGCAGAACGGCGCAGATCAGGGCGCGGCAGTTGATCAGCCCCGGCAGATTCGAGAGGGGCTGGTCGCACAGTTTGCTCTCGCGGTCGATGCGGAGCTCGACGATCTCAAGCCGTCCGTGCGCGAAGGTGTCGCGTTTCAGGAACCCCGGGAATTTCAGAAGCCGGTCGATCTCGATCGCGGTCTGCTTCTCGGGGTTGAAGGTCATGGACAGACCGAAACGGTCCCGCATCTCGTAGACCTGCCCCATATATTCGGGGTTGTGGATGCGGGCGATGGTATGCAGTTTTCCGTTCATGGAGTGGGCGGTCAGACAGGTCAGCAGATTGAGTTCGTCCGAGCCCGTCGCGGCGATCAGAAGGTCGGCGGTGCCGATCCCCGCGTCGCGCAGCGTCTCCATCGAGGCGCAGTTGCCCTGCAGGGTCATCACGTCGTATTTTCCCGCCGTCGCTTCGAGCGCCGCGGCGTCAAGGTCGATCAGGATCAGATCGTGCCCCTCGTCCGCCAGCTCTTTCGCCAGCGTTTCGCCGACTTTCCCGTCACCGGCAATCAGGATCTTCATACAGTCGTTCTCCCCGTCCTATAGGTAGGTGTCGTTCGTTGCTCCGGCATTATAACACAACCGGAGCCGTTTGTCAAGTGCGCGCACGCGCGCGAGCCGAAAACGGGATCAGGCGCGCGCCTTGTCCATTTCGCCGTGCGCCCGCATTTTGTCGGAATACATATTCCGGTCGGCTTTGAGGAAGAGCTCGCGGAAATCGGACTCCCCGATCTCCTCGGCGTAGGCGAGCCCCGCGGCGACGCTGATCCCCATTTCCTTCTGCCGTTCGGAAAACAGCGCGATACGGCGCTCGATCTCGGCGCGGGGGATCCGCTTGACGATCGCGGCGAACTCGTCGCCCCCGATCCTAAAGCAGTTGCTTTCGCCCGGGACCCCGAAGCACTCGCCGATACACTCCGCCGCGTGGCGGATCAGTTCGTCCCCGGCGAGGTGCCCCTTCTTATCGTTGACCTCCTTCAGCCGGTTGACGTCGAAGATCAGGAAGGCGACCGAATAGCCGCTCCTGCCCGATTCGTAGAAATACTGCTCGAAACGGTAGCGGTTGGGCAGGTTGGTCAGCTGATCGGTCTCCGCCGCGAAGCGGAGGACCGTCTCGAGCGATTCGCGCCGCCTGAGCAGCGCGTTATAGGAGTTGGCGACCCGGCGCACCTCGTAGAGCCCCGCCCCCTCGTCGAGCGGACGGTCGGAGGCGATCCCGCGCACGAACTTGTCGAGCGGAGAGATCAGTTTGAAATAGATGACGAGGAAGCTCGAAATGAGCAGCGCCGAGAAAGCCACGGTCGTAGAGAGGATCGCGATCCGCATCGTCCGGATATTCCGGATGCTCCGATCGATCAGTTCGCCCGATTCGTCCCGGAGCGCCTCGACGCAGTTGGTCACGTTGGTCGAGACCGTACCCATCCGCTCGGTATACGCCGACGCGTTGAGCAGCGCCACCGCCTTCGCTGTCATCTCGTCGCCCGTCAGCCCATCGTCCCCGTATTCCCGAAGATCCGGCAGTTCCAGTCCCGCAAGCGCGGGGTCGGTGGCGCCCGTAGCGGATAGCATCAGGGCGATCGCGTGCAGCTGGATCGCGTACATATCCCGCGCCGCCTCTTCCGCCTGATGAATATGCCGTTTCGCCTCGGTCCCGACGTCGTAGCCGTCGAAATTTTCGGCGATGGCTCCGGCGCGGCGCTCGGGATGATTGCGGAGCTCCGACACGTATCCCATCAGAGGACCGACGTTGTCCTTGTCGAGCTGGTTCACGTAGGTCGTCGCGGTGCCGTTCAGGACGCTCGCGCCCGAGACCAGCGAGGACGCCTCGGATTCGTACGCGCTGTAGAGGTTGATCGTGCGGGACAGTTTCGCGTTTCCGATATTGGCGAAAACGATCAGAACGACGAGCGCGATCTGCAATAACGCGATCACGATCGCCAGCGGGAGGGCAAGACTCTTGGCGGACATCCCGCCGAGGCGTTTCCGTCTCCGGGAAGCAACGTAGTTCATAAGCGTTTTTTCCTTTTTTACGGTTTTTTATGGGGGGCGGTCTCGATTTTCCCTTATTCCAGCGGGACCGCGGGAGAATACAGGTAACCCTGATAACAGTCGCAGCCGATCTCGTGCAGGATCTTTCTCTGTTCTTCGGTCTCGACGAACTCGGCGATGACGAGAAGCGAGAGAGATTCGGAGAGCGACGTGATCGAGGAGATGATCTCGCGGCAGGTCCGGGTCGTGTTCAGCCCGCGCACGAGACTGCCGTCGATCTTGATGACGTCGAAGAAATTGTCTTTCAGATAATGAAGCGAGGTCTGCCCCATCGAGAAATCGTCGATCGCGAGCAGCAGCCCCATCGCGCGCAGTTCGTTCATATGTTCGCGCGTCGCCTCGCCGAGATCGAGCGCGGTCTGCTCGGTGATCTCGAGGCAGATATTCTTCCCTTGAAAGGGGCTCTCCTCGTTCAGCCGGCGGCAGAACTGGATGAAGCGCGGGGTCGTGACGGTACCGCCGGTCACGTTGACCGAGAGTTTGACGTCCTCCCCGAATTTGGAGAGGATCGCGGGGCGGTCGGACAGCGCTTTTTCCACCACCGTCTCCTCAAACTTGGCGAGCAGGTTGGATTCGGTCGCGA
>JAGCYR010000106.1 GCA_017960705.1 Clostridia bacterium
AACTCGGTCGGGATGCAGGGAAGGTTGTCGAGCTTCCAGCGCGCTTTGCCGGATTCGGGCATCCCGCCCTGGTAATCTTCAATATCGACGAGCGAGAACAGATGCCCGAACGCCCAGGTAACGAGATACCCCGGACATTCGAGGTATCCGTTCCGCCTGACGGAGTTTCCGACGGCGGAGGCGATGTTGCGTGCAAGGCTCGGTTTTTCGGCTACGATCAGGTACATCCCGATCCTCCTTCAAAGGGTGTTTTGGGTTTTCGGCGGGGTCGCCGGAGGGGGTCTTACGCGGCTTCTCCGTACCTCCTTCCCCGCCCGTTCCGATGATTCGTAAACTTTACGAATTCAGTGAAGAGGGGGCGGGGAAGCGGGGGAGAGCGCGTTTCGGTCGGTTTTATCTGTCAAGCGGGCAAAACGGAGAAAATAAAGTTTTGCGGAAAAAAGTTTTCCACCTGCAGAACTGTGGAAAATGTGGATAACGGCCGGGCAAACGCGGTCGATTTTCGCCGCCAGAACTGATTTTGAGCGAAATCGGGGGTAGTTGCGCACTCTCTCCACACCCGACGTTGTGGAAAACCGCGGAAAGCGTGAAATTTGTCAGGTTTGCACAATTCTTCAAATCGACGCGCTCCGACGGAGCCCGACGGATCGATCGCTGCGATTTTCCGTCGAAAAAATTTTCGCGGCGCGATTCGCACGAACTGCGAATCGAGTTAAAATAGAGACGGTTTTCGGTCGGTTTTCTCCTATCAAAAAACCCGCCCCGGGGGACGTCCGGATCTTCCCGAGGGAAGGGGACGCGAGCCGGGGGCCGGGTTTACCGGTAAACCGGTTTACGGAAGCGTGAAAGTGTCGAGCTCGACCTCGGTCTGGGTGCTGTTCTTCATATCGCGGAGAAACGCGCGGCCCGATTCGAGTTCGTTATCGCCCAGGATCAGCGTAAAGTCGGCGCCGATCTTGTTCGCGTACTTCATCTGCGCCTTGAGGCTCCGTCCGACGAGGTCGCATTCGACGAACGCGCCGGTTTGACGGAGACGCTCGGTGATGACCGCCGCGGCGTCGCTCGCCTTTTCTCCGAGGGCGGCGATATAGAGGCGGGGGGCGGCGGGTTTCGGCTCTTCGATCCCCTGCGCCCGGAGCGCGAGGATCACGCGGGTAATGCCCATCGCGAATCCGATCGCGGGCATCGGCGCTCCGCCGAGCTCCTCGACCAGTCCGTCGTACCGTCCGCCGCCGCAGACCGTGCTCTGCGCGCCGATCCCGTCCGCGATGAACTCAAAGACGGTGCGGGTGTAATAGTCCAGCCCTCGCACGATCGCGGGATCCACCACGTACTTGATCCCCATCCCGTCGAGCAGACGGGTCAGGGTGTCGAAGTGCGCCTTGCAGTCGGGGCAGAGGAAGTCGATGGTTTTGGGCGCTCCTTTGGCGATTCCCGAGCAGATCGGGCTCTTGCAGTCGAGTAGCCTGAGCGGGTTCTTTTCAAGCCGGGTCTTACAGGTGTCGCAGAGCTGTTCGCGGCGCGCGCCGAAATAGGAGACCAGCGCCGAGCGGTAACCGCCGCGGCAGTTCTTGCATCCGATCGAGTTCAGGTGCAGGGTCAGCCCCTTGAGCCCGAGCCGCCGGAAGACCGACGAAGCGAGCGCGATCATGGTGGCGTCCGCCGCGGCTCCCTCAGCCCCGAAAAGTTCGGCACCGAACTGGAAGAACTCGCGGCTCCGTCCCGCCTGGGGGGCTTCGTGACGGAAGCAGTTGATAAGATAGAAGTATTTGAGGGGCATCGGGTCGCTCTGACAGCCGTGCTCGAGCAGCGCCCGGACGACCGACGCCGTCCCCTCGGGGCGCAGACTGATGCGGCGGTTCTCGTCGCGGTCGACGAAGGTATACATCTCCTTCTGCACCACGTCGGTGGTATCGCCGACCCCGCGCTCGAACAGTTCGGTGTTCTCGAAGGTCGGGGTGCGGATCTCGCCGAAACCGTAGTTCTTCGCCTCCTCCCGCATGACCGATTCGATCATACGGTAGAGCGGAGTTTCGTCGGGCAGGACGTCGATCGTCCCTTTGATTTTCTGGATCATGGTATCGTCTCCTTGCGGTAATAGGTAAGGTCAGGGAAGCGCGGTCTCCCGGTGGGCGAGCCCGTCGAGCAGCCGGTCGAGGATCTCCTGCAGCCGCTCGGTCTGTCCCGTCACCTCCAGCATCCCGAGCAGGGCTTCCAGCGCGGTGGCTCTGCGGTAGTCGGCGGGGGAGGCGTGGCGGGGACGGTTCAGATGTCCCGAGTTCGACGCGCGGTGGGCGACCGCTTTTTCGTCGTCCGAGAGCGTCGGTTCGATCAGACCAAATCCCTCGGACTGCGCCTCCGCCGTCACGTAGGCGAGCGAAAGCCGGGTCAGCTCTCCGTTCCGGGAGATTCCGCGGGCAACGAGCCGACGTCGGACGGCGTGGGAAAAGATCGCGTCGCCGAGATAAGCGAGGGCGAGGACGTCCGGCAGATCGGTCTGCAGAATCTTGTTTTCCATAGATCCTCCCTCTCTTTTCGGTTTTTCGCGAACTCCAACACAAAAGGGACCGCCCGTCCGGTTTATCCGGTCCCTTTTATGCGCCCGAAAGTCGGGCGTTTATTTTCCGAACGCCGCTTTGAACGCGGCGATCATATCGGAGATGCTTCCGTGGTAGCGGAACACGAGCAGAGCCGCCGCGCCGATCACTGCGACGGCGAGCGTGATCCCGAGCAGGAAGAGCGCCACCTTGAGTCCGCCGAGGCGGCCGCCCTCGTGGAGGTAATAGTCGGGGTCGTCGTCCGCAAACGCCGTTCCCACGCGGGAGGGTTCGCCGCGCTTGGCGAGCTCCGCTTCCAGATCGCGGTTCCGCTGTTCGAGGTCGGAGATCCGGCGGCGGCTGATATCCTCGCGCCGGCGGGCAAGTTCGGTGTAGGTCACGGGGACCGGTTCGTCCTTCTTGCCGAAGCGGCGGTCGGCGCGCGCGGCGTACTCGCGGAGCCGTTCCATAGTCTTCGCGTCGGCGCAGCAGAGCGCGAGCAGGAAATAGCGGTTGTCGGAGAAGGTGGTCTTCGCTCTCGCAAGATCGCGCTCCTCGCGCAGCCCGAGCGAGACCAGCAACAGCCCGATATAGACCGCGCAGTCGGCGGGATCCTCGTCGCGGACGCGCTCGAAGCACGCCTGCGCCTTGACCCATTTCTTCTTTTTCAGGTACTTGTAGCCCTGCTTCAGCGTCTTTTCGTGTTCGGGCTTCGACTGTCCGGCTTTGCGCCCGGGAGCCGCCGCTGCAGCCTTGACGGCGTAAACGTCGAGCTTCACGCGGCGCTGTTCGGCGTGGTCGCCCGAAGCCCGGTAGAGGGCTTCGCGTTCGCGCAGGTTCTCGGCGCGTTCTGCGTCCTCGATCTCCGCCCATTCGGCGCCGATCTTGATGCCCGCCTTTTCGGCGCGCTTATCGGCTTTCGCCGCGTACTTGGCAAGTTTTCTGCGGGTCCCGCGTTTCCCGAAGTGGTAGGCGAGGATGTAGTCGGGGTTGTCGCGGATCGGCGAGCTGACCTTTCCGAGCTCGGAGGGCTTCCGGCAGGAGAAGGTGCAGAGCAGACGGAGCAGGTACGCGCTCGCGAGGTCGGGCGATTTCTCGATCAGTTCGTCGAGGATCGCGCGCGCCTTCGCGTACTTGTCGCGCTTGATAAGCCGTTCCGCCTCCGCGAGCGCCTCGTCCTCTTCTTTGAGACGGGCGTGCGTGCCGGCGATCCTCGTCGCCTTCGCCTTGCGTTCGGCTTCCTGCGCGAGGGAATCGCGTCTTGCGGCGCGGCGTTCTTCGATCTTTTTCTTGTTCCGGCGGGTGGTCTTTTCGGTCGCCTTGGACGTCGCGACGCCCAGCCGTTTGTCGACCTTTTCCGCCGCTTTGGTCAGGCGGACGCGTTCGTCGGGCGTCGAGAAACGCACCGCCATAAAGAAGTTTTCGTCGCCCGAGAAGGAGCGGCGGCTCTTCTTCAGATTCTTGACTTTCTTGATCCTGAGGTCGCAGAGCAGCCGTCCGACGTAGGCGTCGCCGTTGGTCGGATCGAGCGCCAGGATCTCTGCGTAGACCTCGTCGGCGCGCTCGAACTTGCCGCGCTTATGCAGCTTTCTCGCACGCTTGAAGAGCGGTTCGAGCTTCGATTCGGTGTCGCGGAGCTCCGACGCGTAGTAGTCGCCGTCGATCACCGCGGCTTCGGCGTCCCGCATCGCGGCGCGGAGGCGGATGACCTCCTCCTCTTTCGCGTGGAGCCGCGCCAGCAGTTCGGCGCGTTTCTCGGACGAGGCGAGCGCGTCCTCCCTCGCCAGTTCCGCCGCGGCGATCCGGGTCAGGTAGACCTCGCGTTCCGCCGCGTCGAGCCGTGCGGCGATCTCCTGCGGGGTGAGTCTCGAAACGTCGTAGACCCCGTAAGCGATCATCTGCTCGATCCCGTCGAGGCGATGGTTCATTTCGGCGCGCAACGCTTCCAGTCCCGCGCCGGTCGCCGACGGAACGGCGGGTGCGGCGGAGGGCAGGGTCACGACCCCGGTGGAACTCGAGACCGGCGTTTGTCCCGCGGAAGCGAGATAGCGTTCGAGGCGTCTCCGCATTACGCGGGAGCCGTAGTGCATCGCGAGCAGGAAGTTCGGGTCGGTCCCGAAGGGCTCCTTGCAGTGCGCGAGTTTCTTTTCCTGTTTCAGTTTCAGCGAGACGAGCAGCAGCCCGAGATACGCGTCGGCGCATTCGCCGTCGATCGCGAGCGCGGCGTGGTACAGATCCTCCGCCTTCGCCCATTTCTTCTTCTCGCGGTAGGCGTCGGCGCGATCGAGGATCTTCGAGATACGCTCGTTGCGCTCCTTCTCGGTCTTCTCGTCGTTGAAGTCGTCGGGCAGGGAAGCGTTGATCTCCGCGACCCGGCGGTCGGTGTCCGCCTCCGCCTGACGGAAGCGTTCCATCTCGCGGATCGCCTGGCTCCGTTCGATGACCAGCGCGGAGCGGGTCGAAGCGTCGGCGTAGCCCATCAGACGGCGGTTCAGAGCCCCCGTACTGTAGTTCAGCGCGAGCAGGAAATAGCGGTGCTCCGAGAGGTTGCCCTCGTACTCGGCAAGGCAGCGCTCCTCGGGCAGCTTGATCTCGGCGAGCAGCTTGTTGCGGTAGGCGTACGCCGATTCGGGATCGGTTTTCA
>JAGCYR010000107.1 GCA_017960705.1 Clostridia bacterium
CCGACCGCGGTCGGGGGAGTCGTACGTTAAGGGTTTATTCTTTGTCCGCCGGGTCGGATCCCTCAGTGAGTTCAGGGACGATCGGGCGTTTGGGACGGCATCCGAGCATGGTGATCGGCTGACGAAGCGCCCCGATCTCGATCTCGTTTTTGCCCTCGGCGTACTCTCCGTCAAGCGAGAAAGGCGCGTCGCCCGCGGGAAAACGGAGCCTGACCTTCTCGCCCCGGAAGAAGCTGATCTGTTCGCTGTCGTAGGGCTTTCCTTTCCGGAGGGCGCGGAGGCAGCGCGAGAGCTGGCGCGCGTTTTTCGGCGGGCGGATCAGCATCACCTCGAACATCCCGTCGGAGAAATCGACGTCGGCGGGATTCAGCCGCAGCACGCCGCCGAAGGAGGTCGAGTTGCTGAAGCTGCCGAAGATGAAGCGGTCGCGGATGATTTTCCCGTCCGACGATTCGACCTCTGCGTCGACCGGGTGAATATGGACGACCTCGCGGATCCCGTGCAGGACGTAGGCGAGATGACCGATCGCGTTCTTCAGTTTCTGAGGCGCGGAATAGGAGGTGCGGGTGAAGATGCCGAACGACGCGACGTAGGTGAAATAGCGGTCGCCGTAGTAGCCGATATCGAGTTTCATCGGCGGCTCGGAGAGGATCTGCTTCGCCGCCTTCATGGGCTTGTAGGGGATGCCCAGACTGCGGGCGAAATCGTTGGTGCTGCCCGCCGGGACGTAGCCGACGGGAACGTTCTTGCCCGACCGCAGAACGCCGGTGATCACCTCGTTCAGCGTGCCGTCGCCCCCGACGCAGAGGATCATATCGAAGCCCTCCGCCGCCTCGACGAAAGCCCTGCCGTCCCCGCGCGACGCGGTGACGTGGTCGGTGACCGAATAGCCGGCGTCGTCGAACAGGCGGTGCAGTTTGGGCAGCGCGCGCAATCCCTTCCGCCGTCCGGCGCAGGGATTCACAACGATCAGGCAGCGTTTTCTTCTCTCTACGTTTTGTTCGTTCATACGCGTTCCCTCCAGGCGGTTTCAGGTGGGGGCGGTCGTCAAAAAGTCAGTGAAAACGGTATCAAAGAGTATCGAGCAGTCCGGTTGCCATCGCAAGCGTCATCAGGGTCGCGCCAAGCAGTCCCTCGACGTTGATACACTCGTCGGGCTGGTGTTCTCCGCCGTGTCCGACCCGCATTTTCAGGATGGGATATCCGGGGAGCGACGTCCCGACGCTGAAGGCGTTTTTGAGGTGGCGGGCGTAGGTGCCGCCGGCGCTGTAATAGGGCTCGGCTTTTTCGTCGCCCGTCAGGCGGCGGTAGACTTCGATGACGGTCTTCGCCGCCGGCTGATCGTCGGGGAGGCGGAAGCCCTCGTCGTTATCGAGCGAGACCAGATCGAATCCCACGCGGGCGAGCGTTTCGTCGATCTTCCGTTCGATCTCTTCGGCGGGGACCGACGTGCCGTAGCGGAAGTCGAAGGACAGTTCGAGCTTGCCGTCCTCTGTCTTAACGATCCCGTTGACCGTGGTGACGGGTCCGAAATACGGGTCGTCCTTCTTGAGGTCGAACGGCTCGCCGTACACGCCCGACAGAAGATCCGCCGCCCTCTCAAGGATCCGGCGGTCTCCCTCTCCGAGCGCGGGAACGGAAAGCAGCAACTTGCAGGCGAGATCCGCGGCGTTGACCGAGTTTTTCGGCATACTCGCGTGGGCGGTAACGCCCTTCGCCGTCAGGGTCGGGACGCCGTTCTCGTCGGAGAGTGAAAAGGCGTCGTTGCCCTTGATCGCTTCGGGGATCGCGCGGGCGAGGGCGCTGTCGGGTTTGATCCCGATTCTGACCTTATCCAGAACGACGTTGAAGGCGAGACCGCCCTCGAACGACAGGATATCCGCAAACGGTTCCCGCGAGCGGACGAAGAAGCGGCAGATGCCCTTCTCGCCGAGCGAAACGGGGTACTCGTTGTCGGGCGTGATCGAAAAGTCGGGCATCGGATTCTCTTTGACGAACGCCTCGACGTCCTCCATCCCGGTCTCCTCGGCGGCGCCGATGAACGTGACGATCTTCCCGCCGATCGGCAGCCCGAGGTCCCGCGCGGCGCGCATAACGTAGAGCGAGATCACGATCGCCGCCTTGTTATCGACGCTCCCCCGTCCGACTACGCAACCGTCGATCTCGGCGGGTTCGAACGGCGGGCAGTAGTCCCAGCCGTCGCCGACCGGGACCACGTCGGTATGACCGAAAAGCCCGACCGTGGGTCCCTCTCCGTAGGTCGCGAGCCCGTAGCGGTTGCCCTCGCTTGTGCGGGCGTCGAAGCCGTTTTCGCGGAACAGGGACACCGCCTCGCGGAGCGCTTTAAGGCACGCATCCCCGAAGGGAGCGTCGGGTTTCGGGTCGGAGCGGATAGACGGAACGCGGATCAGCCGCATCAGATCGCGGACCATCTCGCCGCGGTGATCGGCAAGGTAGGCGCGGACGAGGTCGGCGGTCTTTTTGTCAAAAATCATCTTTTTTCTCCTCAATAGAAGGTGGCGACTTCGCGTTCGGGCGCGGTCGCGGGTTCTCTTGCGACGGGGATCAGGACGGGTCCCTTCCCGCCGTACAGTTTGCAGTTTTCATAGACGATCTTCGCCGTGATGATCTGCCAATCGCGGGTATTGTACTTCTCGGCGTCGTCGGCTTTCACGGCGAGCGCGCGGTAGGTGATATCGTTGACGCAGCAGGTCATCACGTGCCGTCCGATCGCGTAGATCCCCCGGGGTAATTGGTTGTCGCGGGCGATGATCCCCTTGAAACGAACGGTCTTGCCGATATATTTCTTGGTCTCCTCGGTCAGATCGCGGTACCAGATCGCGTAGTCCTCGTCCCCTATCTCGATCACCGGGGCGTCGATATCGAAGGGGAGCGGATCCTCGATCTGGTCGCTCTCCAGCCGTCCGTCTGTATACTCGTAGAGGATCTGCGCGCCGCGGCTGATGGCGCGGACGATCTTGTGCAGTTCCATCACGTCGCGGCCCGGGGCGACCCGGTTGAACAGCACGACTTCGGCGCTGGTCATCTTATCCACCGTCTGCTGCCGCATATTGGCGTTGAAGGTGAGGAAGGTCGACGCGTCGGCGATCATGATCTCCTGACAGACGAACCATCCCTCGGGCAGAGCGTTGTAGAGCTGATCGATCTGCCACATCCCGTTATACTCGACCATCACGCGCTCGGCGCCCGACCGCTTCTGCATGGCGGAGAGCCGATCGGGGGTCAGCCGCGAAGGATCGTCGACCGTCTGCAGCGTGACGTTCGAGAGATCGGCTTCGTCCTTTTTCTTGTCGGGATTCGGGGAAAGGTCGTATTCCTCCTCCCCCTCCTCGCAGACGATGAGCAGGATCTTGCCGCCGTCGTTGAAACGCTTGTCGCAGAGGGTCTCGCGGATGAACTTGGTCTTCCCGGCTTCGAGAAAACCGGTGAAGAGATAGACGGGCATTTCCACGGTCAAATCCTCCGTCAGACTCCGAAGAGTTCTTTGATCGCGGTCTCGTTCAGGTGCGAGCCGATCACGCAGAGCCGCCCGGTCACGTCCGCCGTGCCGGTGCGGACGTCGATCCCGTCGGGCACGAAGTCAAAGTGATACCAGACCCCGTCGACCCCGGGGACGATCCCCTTGGCGCGCAGGATCAGACCGTAGCTCGACGAATCCTCGTCGAAGGAGGTCAGGACGCTCTCAAGTTCCTCTTTGGTGAACTTTTTGGTGGTCTCGACGCCCCAGCTGGTGAAGACCTCGTCGGCGTCGTGCCCGTGATGGTGGTGATGGTGATGCCCACAG
>JAGCYR010000108.1 GCA_017960705.1 Clostridia bacterium
CCAATTCGTTTTCCTCTCCCCGTTCTCGACCTCTTGTCGTTCGGGCGTACGCCGTCGGGTCGAGAACGGGGATTCTGCACGCACCTCCGCGCGTCTGATAACTTGAGCTGGCGCAAGTGGAGTCAAGGAACGACGCGCGATCGACGGCACAGACCGGAAACCAAAGGATTATGATCCAATCACACAAAAAACGCCGGATTCCTCCGGCGTTTTTTGTGTTTGGTTAGTAGTCGATCTGCGCTTTCGGCAGGGTGTACCAGGTCTCAAGCACGCTGTCCAGTCTCGCCTGTTTATTGTTGACGGCGGACTGATACACGTCGGCAAGATCGCTGCTGCTCCAGCGGAAACCGTGATCCTTGATGATCGCGTGCCAGCGGTTGGATTTGACCGTGCTGTTGTTGTTCATCAGGTCCTCGACCGCCTTGTCAAAGCCGTCGGTGATCCCGTCGTAGATCAGGTCAAGCATCCGATCGGTGCCGTCCGAGTAAGCGAACGTGCCGTACTTCGTGTAGACGTCGAGGAACTTGTCTCTGATCTCGCCCGAGTTCTCCGCACAGTACTGCAGGTACGCAGAGAGCGCCTGCGCCTTCCGGGGATTGGCGTTGACGTTGATCGCGCCCGCGTCCGCGACGTTGTGGATCAGCGTCCGGTACTCCTTGCCTGCGCTCACTTTCGGGAGCGGAACCACCGATACGAGGTCGACCATCGTTTGGAACACGTCGTCGTCAAGAGATCCGAGCATTCTCGGTCCGGCGAAGAGCAGCGTGCCCTCCGAGAACTTGATATTGTGGTAGGTGACGCCGGGGCTATCCGGGGTGGCGCCGGTCGTGCTCGCGTTGGTCGCCAGCGCGCCTTTGCCGTTGAAGACGCCCGCCACCGCGTCGAAGATCGAGCCGAGGGAGGCGGAGCTTGCGGGATAGCGGACCCACTGCTGCCCGTTCTTTTCGTAGGTCTCGGTCAGAGGAACGTCGGCGGGGTAGAGGATCACCGCGGCGCAGAGACCGCTGTTGGCGTCGGCGATGATGCCGAGCGTGTCGCCGATCGAGGTCTGCGCGTTCCCGTCGGTATCCGCCCAGACCGCCGCCGCCAGCTTCCCGAGCGCGTCCCAGGTCCAGTTGCCGGCTTCCACGTAGTTATAGAACTTGCCCGACATGGTCTCGCCCTGTCCGAGCGCGCTGCCGAAGAGCGCCGGCGCGAGTTTCGCCGCGTTATCGTCCATCAGCGTCGCGTTGAAGGGAAGAACGGTCATGGAACGGTAAATATCAAGGAAGTAATCGCTGCCGAGCGTGTAGGCGCGGTCCCCGGTGAGCGAAAGCCCGTTCATCCACTCGTCAAGCCAGCCCTCCGCCGTGAAGTCAAAGTACGAGTTCGGGATGGTCCGGACGTCCTTGAAGCAGCCGTTCAGCGTCGAGAGCCCGAGGTCGTAGATCATATTGACGAAGAGATCCGGCGCGTCGGCTGCGTTCGACTGCACGGCGGTCGTGATCTTCGGCGCCTGCTGTCCCCATCCGTAGTTCCAGTAGACGTAGTTGACCGTCGTTCCGAGCGCAAGGTTCGCCGCGGCGTTCCGCTCGTAGATCATCTTCTGAATATCGGGGGTGAGCCCGTCGATCTCGTCGGGACCTGCAACGAAGAGATCGTTTCTCGAGCGTTTCTCCACGTCGCCGTAGCTGCTCAACTCAATAGTGATATTCCGGTACTTCGCGTCAAGGGTCGCGAGCTCTTCGCCCATCGTTTCCCACTTGTCGAGGAGCACGCCCCATCTCGCCGTCAGCGTCAGATTGCCGTAAAGCCCGGTCAGCCGCTCGACCTTCTGCCCGCTCGGGAGATACCATCCGGAAAAGACGTCCTCCCCGCGCACGGGGGCGGCGAGGGTGACGGTATCGGTGATCTTGTAGGTCGCGGGGTTACTCTCGTCGTTTGTCCCGCCGTCAAGATCATAGGTGATGGTGTAGGTGACGATCTGCCACTGCGCCGTGACCGTCAGATCCCGATCCACCGAGGAGCATCCCTCGGTGCTGTCCCATCCCGTGAACTCGTACCCGTTGCGGGTGAAGGTCGGGATGGCGGCGGCGGCGCCGTAGCGCACCTTCTGGGTCGAGGTCCCGCTTTTCAGGGTCCCGCCGTTGCCGAGGAAAGTGACGGTATAGAGGTTGCGGGTATAGTACAGCTTGAGAACCAGCGACCCGTCCCCCTTGACGGCGCCGCTCGGGTTGCTCCCGGTCGCGGTGTAGGTGAAGTGGTCGTAGGTCTTACGTTCCGCCGTGACGGTTGCCGCCGTGGTCCCGACCTTCTGCTCGGCTTCGATCTTTTCGTAGCCCGTGCCCGCCGCGTTCTGCAGATAGTATTCGACGACGTAGGGGGTGTCGGTGTTCGGCGTCCAGTTCGCCCGGATCGTCAGGTTTTCGGTGACGGGAGACGTGAAATCGTTGTCCCAGCCGGCGAACTCGTATCCCGCGCGGGTGGGGTTGGTCGCGGGCGCCGTGATCGTCTCGCCGCCGACGACTCTCACGGATTCGACCGCCGTTCCGCCGGAGGTATCAAAGGTGACGGTATAGACCGGCGTGCGGAAAATCTTGACGGTATAGAGCCCGAGGGTCTCGCCGTCCTCCGCGGTGACAAGGATATAGAAGGTGTTATCGCCCTCGGACAGAGACACGCTCTTGGTCGGGATGGTCCGGAATCCCTCCCGGTCGGTGCTGACCGTGTAGGTCGCGCCGTCGCTGACCTTCACGAGAGCGGGGAAGGAAACGCCGTCGGTCGCGTTCGGAACGGTGACCGAAAACGTGGTCCCTTCCAGCGTAAATCCCTCGAACGAAACGATCTTCGCTTCGTTGGATTTCGGCGCCGCGGTCGTCGCTGCGGTAGTCCCGGCGGCGGTTGCTTCTCCGTCTCCCGTGGAGCACGCGGCGAACGCGAGCGCAACGCACAGGATAAGAAGCGCGACTGTAAGGATGCGAACCGTTTTCATAGAATACCTCCCGATAAAAAAACCAGATACTGAAAGTAGTATATCACAAAATAAAGTAAAAAGCAAGCCGATTCCGCCGCGGGGCGTTTCGACCGCGTTTCGCGCACGCGTTTAGACTCTCCTTTTCCGATTATACATCAAAAAAACAAGTCTTTATTTGCATTTTACGGTTCCGGGCAACCGAATCCGTTTCCCGACAAAAAACGGAACGGAAAGATCATTCCTCTCCGTTCCGTCCATAGAACCGCAAAACGGCGCCGCGGCGCAGTCTTGCCATAAGTATTCTATTATTGAAGTTCTTTGCCAAGCTTTCAACCCCGCGCTCGCGCGGGGGATGCGGTCGTGCCCGCAAGAAAGGGGAAATCCCTCGTCTTACTTTCCGGTCACGACGAGGTTGGCGTCTGTGCCCATAAAGCCCTCGACGAGGACGGTCCCGGGCTGCGCGTTCTCGGGCGCGGCGTAGGCGCGGATAAAGTCCATCGCGGGCAGGAGCAGCTCCTTCGGAATGGGCTTGTCGGTGCGGACGGCGATGACGCGATCGGTACCGCGCACGGCGACCGTGGTGGTCAGGGTGCGGGTCGGATGGGTCACCTCCGCCACGCCGTACGCTTTTCCGCGCGGGCAGCCGTTGCCGGTCACCTCGAGCGATTCGGTATCAACGGTCAGTTCGCACCCCATCGGGCAGACCGTACAGGGGAAACGGCGGATCTTTTCGACGTTTTCCATTTTCTTCACTCATTCACACCTTTTCGGGTATGATCCTTTCTTCGCTTTCTTTCGACGGATCCCGCGAACGGGTAACGGGGAAGTCACGCCTTCGGTTCGACCCGGAGAGTGACGGTCCCGACCAGTTTCTCACGCGGCAGATCGACCCGCTGCATCTCGCCCGGGACCATCCGGCGCACTTTGCGGGAGACGATCACGCCGCTCTCGTTCTCGGCGACCAGCGTCGCGTCTCTGAAACTGTCGGCGACGCGGAAGAAGACGGTGACCTTCGGCGTCTCCCCGTCTCCGATCAGTTCCGGAACAGTGTAGCGCACGCCGTCCTTCGCCACGATCTTCGCGACGGGGGCGGTTTCGACTTTTTTCGTATTCATCAGGTAATCCGCGGCGGCGTTTCCGGCGATCTCGCCCTCCTCCGACACGAAGTCGACGAGGTCGTGGACGTGGAGGACGTTCCCGCAGGCGAACACGCCCGGGATGGAGGTCTCGCGGTTCTCGCGCACGGCGGCTCCGTTGGTCACGGGGTCGATCGTGATGCCCGCCTGACGGGTCAGCTCGTTCTCGGGGATCAGACCGACCGAGAGGAGCAGCGTATCGCAGGGAATTCTCCGTTCGGTGCCGGGGATGGGACGGCGGCGCTCGTCGACTTCCGCCACAGTAACGGCGGTCACGCGCTCCTCGCCCTCGACCTCCACGACGGTCGTGGAGAGATAGAGCGGGATCCCGAAGTCGTCAAGGCACTGCACGATATTCCGGCGCAGTCCGCCCGGATGATCCATCACTTCGCAGACCGCCAGGACGTGCGCCCCCTCGAGGGTCATACGGCGCGCCATGATCAGCCCGATGTCGCCCGAACCGAGGATCACGATCTCGCGGCCCGGGAGCAGACCCATACGGTTGACCATCTTCTGCGCGCAGCCCGCGGTATAGATCCCGGCGGGACGGGTCCCCACGACGGGGAGCGCTCCGCGGGGCCGTTCGCGGCAGCCCATCGCGAGGATCACGGCGTCGGCGGCGTACACGCGCATACCCGATTCGGACAGCACGGTCACGCGGCGGTCGTCGGAGAGTTTGGTAACGGTCGCGCCGTACTCGATCCGGATGCCGCGCTCCTCCGCCATCTTCTCGTAGCGCCCGGCGTATTCGGGGCCGGTCAGCTCCTCGCCGAAGCGCTTCAGACCGAAGCCGTTATGGATGCACTGCGGGAGGATACCGCCGGCAAAATCCTGCCGTTCGCAGATGAGGATATCGCGTACGCCCCTGTCGTAGGCGGCGACGGCGGCGGCAAGCCCCGCGGGGCCCGCGCCGATCACCAGCAGCCCGACCTTGATCTCGGGAAGCGCGTTTTCTTTCACGTTCGCCATTTTAATTGCCCCCCTTCGTCCGTTCGTGGGCGATAAAGCTCGCGCCGTCGCCCTTGGTCACGTCGGTTTCGTCGATCCCCCGTTCGCGGCTGATCAGAGCCACGAGCGACGGAGAGCAGAAACCGCCCTGGCACCGTCCCATC
>JAGCYR010000012.1 GCA_017960705.1 Clostridia bacterium
ATTGGGATTATTCTTTGTCGTCGGCGGAAACCTCTGCGGGTTCGTCGGCGGCAGCGTCCTCTTTGTTGAAGAACTTGCTCGAAACGATCAGCCGGACAACGATGCCGAGGATCAGCGCGCAGGCAACCGAGGTAAGGGTGATCTGACCGGCGTCGAACACGAAGTTCAGGGACAGTCCGCCGACGCCCGCGATCAGGATCGAGGAGACGGTGAACAGGTTCTTGTTATCGCCGAGATCGACCTTCTGCAGCATCTTCAGACCGCTGACGGCGATGAAGCCGTAGAGCGCGAAGCAGACGCCGCCCATCACGCAGCTCGGAATGGTGGAGAGCAGGGTGACGAAGGGAGTGATGAAGGAGGCGATGATCGCGAGGATCGAGGTGCAGGTGATGGTCCAGACCGACGCGTTGCCCGAGATGGCGACGCAGCCGATGGACTCGCCGTAGGTGGTGTTCGGGCAGCCGCCGAAGAAAGCGCCAACCATAGAGCCGACGCCGTCGCCGAGCAGGGTCTTGTCCAGACCCGGATCGGAGATCAGGTCACGGCCGATGATCGAGGAGAGGTTCTTGTGGTCGGCGATGTGCTCCGCAAAGACCACGAAGGCGACCGGGATATACGCGACGGCGATGGTGCCGAAGTAGGCGGCGTTCATATCCTTGAAGCCCTTGAAAGCGTGCAGGAAGCTGAAATCGGGTTTCCAGTTCATGTTCTTGAACGCGTCGAAGTTGACGATCTGCAATACTTCCGCGTCCGCGGCGTTGCCGATCACGGTAAGGATCGCGGCGATGACGTAGCCGACGGCGATACCGATGACGAACGGGATCAGCTTGATCATCTTATGATTGTTGACCGAGCAGATGACGACGGTGAACAGAGTGATCAGAGCGATGGCGAGGAAGATCAGTCCTTTGTAGCCGGCGGCGGAACCGTCGACAACGCCTCCCGCGGCGCCGAGCGAATCCGAAACGGCGTTGCCGGCGAGCGAAAGACCGATGATCGCGACGGTCGGACCGATGATCGCGGCGGGCATCAGTTTATCGACCCAGCCGGAGCCGACGAACTTGACGACGATCGCAAGACCTACGTAGACGAGACCCGCGAGGATCGCGCCGATGATCAGTCCGAGGAAGCCCAGAGCGACCGTGACGGCGCCGGCGAAAGCCGCGCCCATCGAGCTCAAGAACGCGAAGGACGATCCGAGGAACACGGGGGAACGGAACCGGGTGAAGAGCTGGTAGACCAGGGTGCCGACGCCCGCGCCGAACAGAGCGGCGGAGACCGTCATCTCGGCGGGATTGACGATCATCGGAACGAGGATGGTCGCCGCGAGGATCGCAAGGAGCTGCTGGAGCGCGAAGAGCAGAGTCTGACCGTAGCCCATCTGCTTGGGGGTCGCGTCGGTGTTGTAAATGAGTTTCATATACCTCTCCTTTTTTTGTTTTTGATCTTTCATTTTCCGACCGTTCTGCAAGAAAAAAAGTCCTGCCTTCCGGCAAGACAGAAGCTGGCGGCGCGCGAGCCGTCATCCTCTGATCTTTCCGGCATCACGGTACCGAAATTAAAGATCTCGGGTCACATAAAATTATATCACATTTTAACGATTTGTAAAGAGATTTTTCCCATTTTCCCCTATTTTGTCATACCTGCACAAAGCCGCGCGACAATTCCTGTGAAGGTTCGACAAACCGCCGCTCGGGGGCATTCTCCTTCCTCTCTTCCCCCGTAGGGGGAAAATGGGAAAGCGACTTGCATTCGCGCGGAGAGTATGCTATACTTGATAAAAAAGGAAAGGACGGAACGACAAATGAAAACCATCCTCGTCAGCCGCTGTCTTCTCGGCGACCCCTGCCGCTACGACGGAACGTCCCGTCCCTATCCCGGGATCGAAGCGCTCTCCGAACGGTATAAGATCGTGCCGATCTGCCCCGAATGCGACGGCGGGCTTCCCACTCCCCGCCCCGCGGGAGTACGGAGAGGCGACCGGATCGTGACCAAGGACGGTGCCGACCTGACCGCAGCCTACCGGAGGGGCGCCGAGCTCGCCTTGAAAAAAGCCGAAGAGACCGGCGCGAAGATCGCCCTGCTCAAATCACGCAGCCCCTCCTGCGGGGTCGGGCGGATCCACGACGGCACCTTTACGGGCGGTATGACCGAGGGGGACGGGATCGCGGCGGAACTGCTGAAAGAAAACGGGATCGCTCTCTATACGGAAAACGACCTGTCCAAATTACTGTAATCATAAGAAAAGAACGAACGGAGGCGAACGGGATGGCGACCAATCTGCACGCGGGACACCGCGAAAAGATGCGGGAGAAGTACGCGCGGGCGGGCGCCGACGCCTTTTTGCCGCACGAACTGCTCGAAATGCTCCTGTTCCACGCCGTTCCCTACCGCGACACCAATCCGACTGCGCATCTTTTGCTCTCCCGCTTCGGTTCCCTTTCGGGCGTCCTCCAGGCGTCGCGGGAGGAACTGTGCACGGTCTCCGGGATCGGGGAGTACGCCGCAGAGCTCATCGATTCGGTCGCAAATCTTGCCGACGCCGCCCTGCACGAGAAGACCTCCGACAGACGGGAGGATCGCGAGACCATCATGCGGCGGGCGCGGGAAGAACTGCGCGGGGCGGGGTCCGACCGGACGGTCGCCTACTTTCTCGACAACGCCCGTTCCCTGCTCGGCTGCGAGACCGTCTACGTCGGGTATCTCGGCTCTGCGGGCTTCCGCGACGAGAAGATCGTGCGCCCCGCTCTGAAACGGAGAGCAGCCTTCGTCGTGCTCGCCTCCTGCCATTCGTCCCGCGCCTCGCGCGCAGACGAGAACGAGATCGCGGCGTCGGATCATTTCAGAAAGACGCTCCGGCTCTCGGGGCTGACCCTGCTCGAACACTTCCTGTTTTCGGGCGACTACGTTTCGGCTCTCTCGGAGTTCTTCCCCGAGGAGGAACGCGCTGCAAGAGAACGCGACGCCTTCTTCGCCTGCGGGAAAGGGGGTGCGAAGAATGAGCCGTGAATCAGACGCCCTCGCCCACCTGCTGTCCTTTACCCGGACGAAAAACCCCGACGCGGAGGCGGCAAGACTGCTCACCCGGTTCGGTTCGCTCTCCTCGCTTTTGTCGTCCGACGCCGCGGAACTGACCGACGCAGGGCTCTCAAAGAACGCCGCGCTGCTGCTCTCGCTTTCCGCGGCGATCCCGGCGCGGGCGGCGGAGGACGAGATCAAAGAGAGCACCGTTTTCGACAAGTCGGCAAAGCTGTCGAGTTTCTTTATCCGCCGTTTCCTCGGCGCGTCGGTCGAACGGGTCTCGCTTCTCTTGCTGGACGACAAGTTCCGCCCGCTTGAGCTGAAACGGATCGCGGAGGGCGCGGTCAATTCCGCCGCGGTCGAGCTGCGCTGCGTGACCGAAGCCGCCGTCCTCTCGAACGCGACATACGCCGTCCTCGCGCACAATCACCCGCGCGGAACGCCGACCCCGTCGCGCGACGACGAGCTGACGACCGCCCTCGTCTCCGACGCGCTCGCGAGCGCGGGGGTGAAGCTGATCGAGCATTACGTCGTCGCCGGAAATACCGCCGTCCCGATCCTGAGGACCCTCGCGGGTCGCCCCGCCGTGATGCCCGATTCTTTCTACGAATAATCAAAAAAGCAAAATATCTCCTGCCCCGAACGGGGCGGGAGATATTGTTATAATGGGGAATCAATTTAGCCATTCGGACACGGGCAAGCCCTCCAGAACGTCCGCGATCCGCCGGCAGGCGCCGCCGTCGCCGTAAGGGTTCACCGCCTTCGCCATCGCGGAATAGGCGGCGGGATCGTCGAGCAGACGGCTGAACTCGGAATAGATGACCTCCTCCGACGTGCCGACCAGTTTGAGCGTTCCGGCGTCGACCCCCTCGGGGCGTTCGGTGGTGTCGCGCATCACGAGCACGGGAACACCGTAGGCGGGCGCCTCCTCCTGGATCCCGCCGCTGTCGGTCAGGATCAGGTAGCTTCTCGACTCGAAGTTGTGGCAGTCGAAGACCTCGATCGGTTCGATGATGCGGATGCGGTCGCATCCGCCGAGTTCCTCGTCCGCCGCCGCTCTCACGAGAGGATTCATGTGGATCGGATAGATCGCCTTGCAGTCCGGATGCTCGTCGAGCACCCGGCGGATCGCCCGAAACATATTGTGCATGGGCGTGCCGAGGTTCTCGCGGCGGTGGGCGGTGATGAAGATCAGACGGTCGTTCCCCACCCAATCGAGGTCGGGATGTCGGTAATCCTTCACGATCGTGTGCTTCATCGCGTCGATGACCGTATTCCCGGTCACGAAGATCGTTTCGGGACGCTTCCCTTCCTTCAGAAGGTTCTGCTTGGCGAGCTGCGTCGGGGCGAAATGGTACGCCGCGATCAGCCCGATCCCCTGCCTGTTGAACTCCTCCGGGAAGGGAGAATAGATGTTGTTCGTACGGAGCCCCGCCTCGACGTGACCGACCGGTATCTGCAGATAATAGCAGGCGAGCGCCGTGACGAACGCGGTCGAAGTGTCGCCGTGGACGAGGACCACGTCGGGCTTGATCTCCTCGAGCGCCGCCTTGATCCCGTTGAGGATGCCCGTCGTGACGTCGAAGAGCGTCTGCCCCGTTTTCATGATCGCGAGATCGTAATCGGGTCTCTCGTGAAACACCTCGAAGACCTGATCGAGCATCTCGCGGTGCTGACCGGTGGAGAGCAGCACGGTCTCAAGCTCCGGTCTTTTCCGCAGCTCTTTCAGAAGCGGCATCATTTTGATACAATCGGGTCTGCACCCGACCGTAACGACGATCTTTTTCATTTATCCGATCTCTTTCCGTACATTTTATCGTAGTAGTTCCTGTACTCGCCCGAGGTGCAATCGTCGAGCCACCGGGTGTTTTCGCGGTACCACGAGACGGTCAGTTTGATGCCGTCGCGGAACATCGTGGTAGGTGCCCAACCGAGATCCGCCATCGCTTTTGAGGGATCGATCGCGTATCTTTGGTCGTGCCCCTTACGATCTGCAACAAAGGTGATCAGCGATTCGGGTTTGCCGAGCTCTTTCAGGATGATCTTCACGATCTCAATATTCGACTTTTCGTTATGCCCGCCGAGGTTGTAGACCTCCCCGACTCTTCCCTTTTCGAGGACGGCGAGGATGCCGCGGCAGTGATCCTCCACGTAGAGCCAGTCGCGGACGTTCAGCCCCTTTCCGTAGACGGGAAGCGGCTTATCGTGCGTGGCGTTGTTGATCATCAGGGGGATCAGTTTTTCGGGGAACTGGTACGGTCCGTAGTTGTTGCTGCAGCGCGAGACCGTCACGGGCAGCCCGTAGGTGCGGTGATACGCCAAGGCGAGCAGATCCGCCGCCGCCTTGGACGTCGAATAGGGGCTGGACGTCTTGATCGGCGTATCTTCGTGGAAGAAGAGATCGGGTCTGTCAAGCGGCAGATCGCCGTAGACCTCGTCGGTCCCGACCTGATGGAATCTGCCGATCCCGTATTTCCGGCACGCGTCGAGCAACACCTGCGTCCCGAGGATGTTGGTCTCGAGGAAGATGCCCGGATTCTCGATGGAGCGGTCGACGTGCGATTCGGCGGCGAAGTTCACCACCGTATCGGGACGCTCTTTCTCAAAGACGGCGTTGATCCCGTTCCGGTCGCGGATGTCGGTCTTGTAGAAGACGTAGTTGGGGTTCTTCAGTTCCTCTTTGATCGTCGCGGGGTTGGCGGCGTAGGTCAGGCAGTCGACGTTGACCACCTTCCAATCGGGTCTCTCTTTCAAAAGCAGTTTGCAGAAGCAGTTGCCGATAAACCCGGCTCCCCCGGTAACAAGGATCGTTTTTCCCATTTTACTCTATCGCTCCTGTCTCTTTCAGATAGCGTTTGACGGCGTCCTTCCAGTCCGGAAGCGATACGAAGCCCGCCGTTTCCAATTTGCTCTTGTCAAGGCGCGAATTGAACGGTCTCTTTGCGACCGACGCGCCGTATTCGGCGGTCGTGACGCGCTTGACGGCGACGTCCTTTTTCGCCTGCCGGAAGATCTCCTCCGCGAGATCCGCCCAGCTGATATAGCCGCCCTCGTTGGTCGCGTGATACTTCCCGTATTGTTCGGTCCCGATCATATCCGCGAGCAGGCGGGCGAGGTCGTAGGTGTAGGTGGGGGTCCCGATCTGATCGTCGACGACCCGTAGCTCCTTATACCCCTTGTCCGCGAGCTGGAGCATGGTCTTGACGAAGTTCTTGCCGTTCTTGCCGAAGACCCACGCGATCCGGACGATAAAGTATTTTTCGAGCAGGGTCGAAACGACAATCTCCCCCTGCAGTTTGGTCTCTCCGTACCAGTTCTGCGGGGCGAATTGCAAGTCGTCCGGCTGCCACGGTCTTTCACCCGTGCCGTCGAAAACGTAGTCGGTCGAGATATAGAGGAACTTGCACTCCGCCTTTTTTGCTGCGAGCGCGAGGTTTTCGGTGCCGTCGACGTTGATCTTTTTGACGGTCGGTCTGTTCTTCTCGTCCTCCGCGCCGTCAACGTTGGTCCACGCGGCGCAGTGAACGATCGCGTCGGGAGCGATCTCGCAAACGGCTTTTTCGACCGCGTCCCGGTCGGTGATGTTGAGCGGAACGTATGCCGACCAATTCGCCTTTTCGGTCAGGTCGTTTTCATCCCGGATATCCGTCCCGACGGCGAGAATGCCCCGCCCGGTCAGTTCGTTCACGACGTCGTAGCCGAGCTGTCCCGCGGCGCCGGTGACCAGTACCGTCATCCAAAGACCACCCCCGTTTCCCGTAAGGTAGGGTGGCGCTTATCTTTCTCGCTCAAAACGATCTCGCCGACGTCGCGCCACTCGATCCCGATCTCGGGGTCGTTCCAGATGATCCCGCCCTCGTCCTCGGGGTGGTAGATCTCGTCGCATTTATAGCAGAAGGTCGCGTATTCGGACAAAACGAGGAACCCGTGCGCGAAACCCCGAGGGATCATAAACTGGTTCCCTCGCTCGGCGGAGAGCACAACACCCACCCACTTCCCGAAGGTCGGGGAGTTTTCGCGCAGATCGACCGCGACGTCGAAGACCTCGCCCTCAATACACCGGACCAGCTTCGCCTGCGGATGCGTCTTCTGGAAATGGAGACCCCGCAAAACGCCCTTCTTCGAGCGCGACTGATTGTCCTGCACGAAACGGTAGTTCAGACCGACCGCCTGAAAATCCGACTCCCGGTAGGTCTCCGAGAAATAGCCGCGTTCGTCGCCGTATTTCTTGGGCTCGATGATCCACACGTCGGGGATCGCCGTTTCGCGGAACGTGAAATTGCCAGCCGTTTTCATCAGTACTTGATCTTCCCTTCCGCGACGTTGAGCAGGTGTTTGCCGTACTCGTTCTTCTCCATCAGTTTGCCCTGCTCGATCAGAGTTTCACGCCCGATCCAGCCGTTCTTGTACGCGATCTCCTCGGGGCAGCAGACCTGGAGCCCCTGGTGCGTTTCGAGGATGCGGATGTAGTCCGACGCCTCGACGAGCGATTCGTGCGTGCCTGTATCCAGCCAGGAATAGCCCCTGCCGAGGGTGGTCACGTGGAGATTGTGAGCTTCAAGGTACAGGTTGTTCAGCGAGGTGATCTCGAGTTCTCCGCGGGCGGAGGGCTTGACCTGCTTCGCCTTATCCGAGACGCCCTTCGGGTAGAAATAGAGCCCCGTCACGCAGTAGTTGGATTTGGGGTTCTTCGGCTTCTCCTCGATCGACAGGGCGTTCCCGTCCTTATCGAGTTCAACGATGCCGAACCGTTCGGGATCCTTGACGTAGTAGCCGAAAATGGTCGCCGTATTCTCCTTTTCGGCGCGGCGGACCGAGTTGTTCAAGTGGTTGATCAGCCCCGCGCCGTAGAAGATGTTGTCGCCGAGGACCATCGCGCAGGCGTCGTCCCCGATGAACTCCTCCCCGAGCAGAAACGCCTGCGCCAGACCGTCGGGCGAGGGCTGCTCAACGTAGGAGAAGCGCACGCCGAAGCGCGAGCCGTCCCCGAGCAGCTGCTCCATACGGGGCAGGTCGGAGGGGGTGGAAATGATGAGGATGTCGCGGATCCCCGCCATCATCAATACCGACAGCGGATAGTAGATCATGGGTTTGTCGTAGATCGGGAGCAACTGCTTGCTCGTAACGAGCGTCAAGGGATAAAGCCGCGTCCCAGATCCGCCGGCAAGAATGATTCCTTTCATTTTGCGTCTCCTTTCCTGCTTTCATAGCAGCCGTTCAGGATCGTTTTGACCGCCTCTCCGTAATCGTAGGACTCGAAGAAACGTTTTGCGTTTTCGGAGTACTGTTCGTGGTTTTCCCCGATCTCCAGGATCGAACGTTTTACGCTCTCGCGGTCGGTCGTCCGGAGCGCGACGCCGTCCCCGTATTCGAGGAAATGGCTTCGAAGGGCGGGCAGATCGTTCGAGAGCATCGGGACGCCGAACTGACTGTACTCCCAGATCTTGTTCGGCGCACAGTAGAGGGTGTTCAAGATGGAATAGCTGTTTTTCACCGGAACGTAGGACAGAATACCGATATACGCCCGGGCGGTGATCTTCAGGTGATCGGGCGGGGCGACGAACGGGAGGCGGAAGAACCGATCGCAGTTCCCGCGATAGGGCACCTCGCCATTGGTCATCGCGACGAAGACGTACTCTTCCGGCAACTCGGAGATCGCGTCGATAAAGGGATCAAGCGGTCGTTCGGCGCTAATGTTGCCCTGATAGAGCACGATCTTCTTGTCTTTCAGTTTCGTTGCAAAGAGTTCCGCGATCTCGGGGGAGAAATCGAGAGGAGACTCCTTCGTTATGGCGACGCGGTTATAGGGTTTGTTCTGCAGAACGTAAGGCAGAGCCGGGAGATCCCACCACGCCTTCGTAATGTGCGCGCGGTTGTACTCGCACTCGACGACCGCCTTCGCACGCAGATAGTATTTTTTCGGAAACGGGAACAGATGCTTCGACTCGACGAGATAGAGCTGTTCGGTCAGTTCGAGCAGGTGCAGGACGTAGCGCATCTTGGTCGCGTAATTGCCGAGATACTTCAGACTGCCGTTCGAGAGGATCCACATGACGGAGTCCTTATCGTATTCACTGCAAAGCAGTTTTTTGACCTTTCGACGGTACTTGAAAAAGCGCAGTGTTTTGGCGACCGCGCCGCCGCCCGTATTGCTCTGCCCGACGAAGAGAAAACGAACCCCGGCGTTCGAGCGGACGAACGACGAAAAGGCGTCCGCCCCGTCCGGATAGCCGATGAAAACCGTCTCGATTCCGGATTCGTTCAGACTGTTGACCAGACTCATGGCAGGGGGACAGTGCAGAAGATCCCCCAGGTACAGTACGATCACTTTCATTTCCAAATCTCGCTTTCTCTGCGGTCGGTCGCGGGAAACGACGACGGCGGATCACTTTTTGCGAAGCTTTTCGTAATAATAGATCGTGGATTTTTTGAGTTCCAGATTCTCGTCCACGTCGGAGATACTCACGCTGCCGTCCTCTTTGTGCAGGATCTCGATCTCCGAAGTAAAATAGATCGGGATCTTCAGCCCGCGCAGCGTATGCGCGAGCAGATTCTCTTCGGCAAAAAGGAACATTTTCTCGTCGTACGGAAAACCTATTTGATCCATCGCGCTTCGGCTGAAGACGAGAAAACTGCCGTGCGCGGCAAAAACGGCTTTCTTTTTTCGTTTCCGTTTCAAGTTGAACAGGATGCGCAGGATCTTGTTGATCCCGATCCCGGCGTAAAAGCGAAGACGCCCGCCTTTGGTGAAATATCGGTAAACCAGACGCTCGGACAGGGGATTCTTGATCACCCAGTACGGATTTTGCTCCTTCCCCGTCAGCGTCCGGATCCGCGGCGCGATCACGCAGGGTTCCCGATCGGCGGACGCAAAATCGAAACGATTATACAGAACCTTCGTATCCGGGTTGGCGATCACCAGGTAACGATAGTCGTATTTCGCTCTGAAATACTCGATCCCGACGTTGTTCCCGTGCCCGTACCCCTTGTTCTCGGTTGAAAGAAACAGGCAGCCGTTTGCTTCTGCGAAACGACGGATCGTCGTTTCGGATTCCTCATCGTAAAAGGAATTGACGATCAGGATCTCCTTGGAATACGCCTCGAAAGCGGCGCTCACCGACTGAAGGAAATCCGGGAGATCGTCAGCGTTGCGATAGGTCAATACCACGAATGCAAAATCGATCTTCATTTCTTCGTTCTCCATAGAGGGCAGAAAGTCAGGCGCGACCGCAAACGGTCGAAAGCACGCGCTTTAAAATCGCGGCGACAGTTTCGACGCTGTGATCGCAAACGAAGCGTTCGACGCTCTCTTCCCCGCCCGACGCGCCGTTCGAAAGCAACGGCAGAAGGTCCTCGCCCCGTTCGACCCATTCGATCAATCCGGGGTATTCTTCGGCGTAGTGCCGGAAGAGCTCGATCGGGTTCGCAACGATCTTCGCGCCGTAGCCGACCGCTTCCATCGCGACGCCGGATACACGGTAACGGTAGGTCTCGGGATAGAAGATCAGCGCCCGCTTCGCCGAACGCATCAGCGCGCCGAATTCGTCGTTTGAGAGGTAGCCCTTCTTTACCGTCAGGTACCCGTCGTCGAATTCGACTGTTTTTGATTTGAAATAGACGCGCAGCCCCGCTTTTTCAAAGACGCGCTCGTTCTTCTCCTTCTCAACGAACGTCTCGATGAAGGACTCGTCCCCCGCGTTGCCGAGCGAAACGCAGTCATACGTTTTCACATCCGTCGGAGAGCGGCGGTCGATCAGCGGATGCGGGATCACGAAAACGCGGTCGGAGGCGACGTTCCGTTCCGTGATCAGATGCTCTCGAATATAGTTTTCAAAGACGAAATGTCGGACGCAATCGCGGTATTTGGCAAACGCTGCCGCCGCCTTTCCGTCCTCGGACAGAAGATCGACGGTATTGTGATGCACCAGAGCAATCTCGGTCCCTTCCCTTTTGATCAGTTTCAAAATCGACGACATCCGCTTCACATAGAAGGTGGAGAGGACGACGAGGTCAATCTTTTCACGCCGGAGCGTACGCCTCACCTCGCAAATCTTCCGGAGCAGATCGACGTAGGGATTCTTCGCAGCTTTGACGATGATCGGCGTTACGCTGCCGCCGAATTCGTGATCGTACCAATCGGGCGGCGTCAGAAGATACACGCGCCCGTTTTTTGAAAGGCTGTCGACGTAGAGGGTGTCAAAAAACTTGTGTCCCTGCACGTCATTGCGCAGATTGACGAACAGAACGTTCATACGGTCATTCTCCTTTTTTGAACAGGGGACGGAAAATGCGCCCCACGTACGGGCGGTAGAAGATCGCGTTCAGAAGAAGCACGACCGCAAGCGACACGCCCCCGGTCGCGAGCGCGGCATAGAACCATTTGAGAAAACTCTCTGCGGGATGAAGCAGGGAGATGAAATACACCCCGGCGGCGACCGTCGCGGTGCACTCCAGAAGATCGATCAGAAGGTTCTTCAAGAACGGGAAATACTCCCGACGGATGACGTTCCGCTTCAGATAGAAAACGAAATACGCCGTCCGATAGACGATGGCGACAAGCGTACCGATCGCGACGCCGACCAGCCCGAAGGCAAAGACCAGCGCGATCGAGATCACGACGTTTGACGCCGCTTCGATGATCGCGCTCATCTGCGTCTGACGGAAATGTCCGGCTCCGCAGACGATCGCGTTATAGGGGATCCGGATGCAGTAAACGAACAGACCGCAGACCATCAGGATCGCAAATACCGGTTGGATATAATCGGCGTCGTTGATATTCCGCGTGTAGTTGGCAATAAACCCGAGGATCAGGACGCCGGTCAAGGAACAGAGCAAAGTCGAGAGCGCGTGGATCGCCCACTCGAAAAAGTCGAAATGCTGCCGCAACCCCTCAAGATCCCCCCGGGCGTAACGGTCGCCGAAATAGGACGTGAAGCTGCTGGAGAGGGACGAAACGAGACTCTTGATGCCGTTGATGACGATGCAGGTGACGCTGTAGATCGAAACGACGACCAGATCGGCAAAGAGGGTCAGCACCACGACGTCGGCGTTGTTCATGATCACGGTCGCAACGTGCTGAGCGACGCCGTTCCACTTTTGCTCGAGACGGTAGGTCTCGCCCTTCGCTGGCTTGATCAGGGGATAGTTCTTCCAGACGTATATGATCAAAACGAGCGGCTGGGCAAGGAATACGAGCGAGGAAAACAGTTTGACAAGCGTGATGGATGCGCCGACCCGGATCAGGATCAGCGAGACGGCGACGTTCAATATCGAGAGAACGATCTGCAGCCCCGCGGTCAGGTAGAATTTCTGGTCCGCGTTCAGGAGCAGGCTGTAGGGCGCCGTGAAAAAGTACTGTGCGAAGAAGCTGAGCGCGATGCAGAGGACCAGGGTCGAGACGAAATAGAACGAAAAGTCGGCGGAAGCGGTCCCCCGGATGATGAAGATCACGGCGACGACGTAGCCCGCGAGAACGTAGCCGATCCTGCGAAAGAACTTTTTGGAATCGAAAAAGATCAGTCCGACGGTCCTGTTATCTTCGGTTGCCAACGGTTTGAAGTACGCCGCCTGAATGACCGCGCCGACGCCGAGATCAAGCAGTCCGATGATGCCGAGGAACTGGGTGATCGACATCACGAGCCCGTTGACCTCGGAGCCGTATGCGGAAAGGATCGCCCGCGGGAGGATAAACCCGCAGACGATGTTTACCGCCTGCGCAAGCACAGACAGGACTGAATTGATCTGCAATCTGTTGGTTTTCATCGGTCGGTCACCTTCCCTGCTTTCCCTCGCGGCGTCACAGAGCGTCGCCCGACGCTTCGGGAACGGAGATCGGCGCGACGGCGGTCTTTTCAGCCGCAACCTCGGCATATAGCAGGCAGCAGAGTCCGATGAACATGGCGGAATAGGTCGTTGTAAAGAAGAAAATGAACCACATAAATCCGATCAGGCACGGGAAACTGTCCTTGAAGCGGCGGATAAAGAACCACGCCTCGTACAGAATGAACGAGATGCCGAACAGACCGAACATGTTGGTCAGACAGTTCACCGTCTCGTGCATCAGACCGAACACCTGATACTTCAATTCCAGATCGGTGAAAACGTTGACGGAATGGATGCTCCAGTCGGTCTCCCCCCAATGCTTGGTGACCGTCGCGGCAAACCCCTTTCCGAAGAGTGCGAAATAGGGTTTCTTCACGTATTCGATGACGACGTTTACAAGCTCGTCGATCCGGACCTTCGGGGACGTCGGCAGAGAGGAATACCAGTGCGGGTCGAAAATATTGAGCACCCCGAAAACCTGGTGCATCTTGGTCTCAGAAAGCCCCAGATCGAAATCGACGTTCAAGAATAGGACGACGCCCCCGACCGCGCCGAGCGCGACCGCGAGGGCGGCGATCTTCAAAACGCGTTTCTTCGAGAAGAACATTTTGAACAAAAGAACGAGCAGCGTGCAGAATACGTAGATCCACCACTTCCCGGCGAGTTCGGACGACTTGAAAAGCATCGCAAATGTGGACGCGACGCCGAGGACGAGAGCCGAGATCTTCACGCTCTTCGGCTTGTTTCCGTACAAGGGATAAACGATCAGGAACACGCCGAAGATCGCCGCCTGCGAGAGCAGAAGGGTCGTGTTCTCCATATAGTCGGCGCTCCAACCGAACAAAACCGAAAGGATCGTCGCCCCCGCAATGGCAAACAAGAAAACCAACAGATAGTTTTCAAACTCCCGCATCAGTTTCGGAGACGTCAAAAAACACAGGGACAGACCGACGGCAAGCATCATCAGATTGAAATAGAGAAGAATGTGCCGTTCGGTGAGGAAATACCACAGGTCGTACAGGTCTCTCAAGCCGTTGTCGTTGCACCAGCGGGAAACGTATGCGAAAAAGATCCCCAGGATGAAGATCAAAAACGTAAACCGAAGCGTAGCTCTTAATGTTTTATGCTCCGAAAGTTCTTTGAGATAGAAGGACACGCCCCGCAGACCGAACACGATCAGGAGCGGCAGGACCAGCAGTACGGGAACGTGCGTGCTCTGAACGAAAGGCAACTGGACGAAAGTATAGAGCGAAACGGTGTTGTCGTTATAGATGAAAGTCGGGTGACTGAGCGCGGTCCCGGCGAACACGATGAAAAGCATATAGTAGAGGACCACGTCGCGCCGGATCAGAGGAACGATCAGGAGGACGAGCACTTCCGCCAAAGCGATCGTGACGGCGAGCGCGGGGGCGTATTTTCCGAGCGCACACAAAAGCGCCAGGATCATGATCGAAAAGCCGCACAAAACGTAGCGAAACCAGTCGGTTTTGCTCCATTTTTTAAGTTGAATCCAAAAGGTGGTCTTTTCTTCGTCCATACCGCTCCCCCCTTTTTGTTTTCGTTTCCGCAGGGCGTCAGGCGTGCGTCCCGGTTTTCTCGTATTTTTTCTTTTTCAGCAGTCCGAACCACATATTCCGGCAGGCGAAGAAGAAGGCAACGACGGCGCTTCTTTCGTCGCAAACGCGGAACAGATCGTAGTGGCTGAGGAGTATTCTTCTCAGTTTATCGGGGCTGATGATGACTTCCCTGACGCGAGATCGGGCAAGGTACGCTTTCAGAAGACGAGCGACCGTCCCCTTGCGCCGGTAGAGCTGCAGACGGATGGCGTAGTCGTTATTCTTCTTGATATCCTTGATCTGGATCAGCCCGAAAACCTTCGCCGAATACATCATGGTCAGCTGTCCGATATAGTCGTAGCGGTACATTTTTTTTCGGTTAACCGCGTCGGGTCCCGAAACGCGAACGTTCAGAGGTTCCCCCGCCTCGCTGATCTTCTCGTACTCGGTATAGGAAAGAGGACAATCGTTTTCCTGCATGAACGCGATCTGCTTCTCGAGTTTATCTGGCGTCCAGAGGTCGTCCGAATCCAAAAAAGCGATCCACTCTCCGCGCGCTTCTTGCAGGGCGCGGTTGCGCGTCAGCGCGGCGCCGAGGTTGTGTTCGTTCTTGAAATACCGGATCCGCTCGTCGGAAAAAGACGCGACGACGGCGTCGGTAAAGTCAATCGAACAGTCGTCGACGATGATCAGTTCCCAGTTTGAATAGGTCTGCGCCTGAACCGCCCTGATCGACTCTCCGATGAAGGGAGCGGTGTTCCAGGAAGGCATAATGACCGAGACAAGTCCGTCTATCATTTGTTGTTTCACTTTCTTTTTCTTTTTGCCCATTTTTTGCGGAAGGCGGCAAGAACGTTAACGCTCCGCCTGCGTCCTAAGTTTCGCCGTCATCTCGGTGACGTACGCCCAACGTATTTCGGCGCTTCGGGATGCTGACCGTCTTGAGCGGAACAAGCTGTCAAAACAGGATCACACCTTGTGCGTACGCATCGTTTTGAGGGAATCGCTCCGGCGCTTCATCCGAGCGTCTCTCGGATGATCTTCGTGTACTTGTTGATCACGTAGTCGACCATTTCGTCGGTCAGACGGGTGTGGAGCGGAAGCGTGATCTCGTTTTCAAAATGCGCGTAGGCGTTCGGATAGTCCTTAACGTCAAATCCGAGGTTGCGGTACGCCGTCAGCATCGGCAGCGGTTTGTAATGTACGTTGGCGGACACGCCCGCATCGGCGAGTCTCAAAATGATCTCGCGGCGTACGCCGTCGTCGACCGGCTTCCCGGCTTTATCGAACACCCGCGTGATATAGAGGTGTCCCGACGAGACGTAGTCGGGTGCAAAGTGCGGGAGCGTCTTCACCCCGAGCGGGCGGAACGCAGCATCGTAGCGAGCAATGATCTCGCGGCGGCGGATCAGCATCCCTGGATAGCGACGGAATTGAGCCAACCCGATCGACGCGGCGATATCGGTCATATTGCATTTATACAGCGGTGCGACGACGTCGTATTCCCACGATCCGGGACGGTTCTTGTTGAAGGCATCCTTGCTCTGCCCGTGCAGAGAAAGCAACTGGAGATGATGGTAGATATCGTCGCTCGATACGCCGGGAACCGGTCTCCAGGTCAGGCAGCCGCCCTCGCCGGTGGTAAAGTTCTTCACGGCGTGGAAGGAAAACGACGAGAAATCCGCGACGTTCCCGATCATCTTCCCGTGCCACTCGGCGCCGAAGGCGTGCGCGGTATCCGCCATCACGGCGATCCTGCCGAGCGCCTCCTGGATCGGGCTTGCGGGACGGAACTCCCCTTTCGCGTTTTCAACGATCGAATAGATCCGGTCGTAATCGCAGGGCACGCCGCCGAGGTCGACCGGAATGATCGCTTTGGTCTTATCGGTGATCGCGTTTGCAACCGCATCGTAGTCCATCTCAAGACTGTCTTTCTGTACGTCGACGATCTTCAAGGTCGCGCCGACGTGGCAGACGACCGAAGCAGAGGCGGTATAGGTATAGGCGGGAACGATCACCTCGTCCCCGGGACCGATCCCCACCGTGCGGAGCGCCATCTCGGCGCACGCGGTCTGGCTGTTCAGCGCGACGCAGCGGGGCGTACCGTCGTCGGTCGATCCGACTCCGATCGCTCCGGCGATCTCTTTTTCAAGTAGTTTGGTCTTCGGTCCGGTCGTGATCCAACCGGAGCGAAGCGTATCGGCGACCTCACGGATCTCCTCCTCCCCCACGTCGGGCGGGGAAAAGGGGATCTCCATCACTTTTTCACGAGGTTCGCTGTCGCAAGGGAAACTCATAACTGCTCCTTTTTACCGCGGGGACGTCGGGCAAAGGGTCCGATCCTCCCGCTTCGCGAAATCAAACGGTTCTGTCAAAAAGATTCTCTATCTATAATATTTTAGCACGATAATTCGGGGAAGTCAATTATTTTTGCAATATTATGCGCATGCGCGTTTAATGTCAAGTAAAAAGTCCGTACTTTTGTTTCAGCCGGTCGGTCTTGCGGAGGATCGGGCGGGTCAGGATAACGAGGAAAAGGACGTTCGAGACGGCGTAAAGCACGGTGAACGGGAGTCCCGAGATCAGGAAGGTCAGATAGGCGGCGGGGAGCAGGGTCCCGGTCGCGGCGACCGTCGTCCAGAGGTCGGTCAGAGCCGAGAACAGAACGCCGCCGATCACGCCGAGCAGCCCCAGCACCACGGGATTTTTGCGCAGGCGGGTACGGGAAAACAAACCCGCGAGCAAGCCCACCGTCCCCCACGCGAGCATCTGGAACGCCGTCCAGGGTCCCTGCCCGAAAAAGAAGTTGGAGAGCAGCGCCGTCGCCGCACCCGTGATGAACCCGGCGAGCGGTCCGAACGAAAGCCCGGTCAGTATCACGACTGCGGAGACCGGTTTGAAGCCGGGGAGCGGAGCGAAGATGACCCTTCCGATAACCGAGATCCCGGTCATAACGGCGATCGCAGCCAGTTCGCGGGCCCCGCTCCGCCGCCATTCGAACGCGATCAGAGCGGGGAGGGTCAGAAGGAACGCGAGCAAAGGAAAAGCGAGCCGGTACTGTCCCCGGAACCACAAAAACGCGTCGAAAAGGACGAGAACCCCCCCGAAAGCGAGCAAAAAGACGCGGGTGCGGGCATTGGTCACGGCGTACCTCCTTCCGCTTTGCGGAGCGCTGCGACCGCTTCGTCGGCGGTGAGGCAGACGCGGGTCAGATCGCGGGTCAGGCGCACCGCCTGCGTGGTATAGAAGCGATTGGCCGAGAAGAATCGGAACGTATCGGCGGGGGAGGTCAGCGTCGCGTTGAAGAAGGCGGCGGCGCAGTCTGCGGTCTCCGCCGCGAAGGTGAGATCGTGGGTCGCGACGATCATCCCGCACCCCTCATTTGCAAGCTCGCGAAGGAGGGTGGAAAGATCGGTTTTCGCCACGGGATCCAACCCAGCCGTCGGCTCGTCGAGGAGCAGGACGCGGGGGGAGAGCAAAAGCAGTTTGGCGATCGCGAGCCGGGTCTGTTCCCCACCGCTGAGATCGTAGGGATGAGAATCGAGCAGCCCGCCAAGCGAGAGCCGTGCGACGAGTTTTTCGATTTTCGCGGCGCCGTCGGGGTCTCCGCCCGTCATCTCGTCGAGTTCCTCGCGGACGGTGTCGGACGCGAAGAGGAGCGCAGGGTCCTGCGGCAGATAGGAGATCGCGTTCCTGCCCGCCTTCGGAAGTCCCTTTTTCCCCTCGTATCGGATCGTCCCCGCAACAGGGCGGAGGATGCCTGCGAGCAGTTTTAAAAGCGTGGTCTTTCCCGCTCCGTTCGGTCCGAGCACCGCGAGGATCTCGCCGGCAGAGAGCGAACAGGACAGGTTCGCGACCACGTCGGGAGCGTTCCGCCCGTAGCGGAACCAAAGGTAGCGGGCGGACAAAAACTCTTCTTTTCCGGTGGGCGCGTCACCCTTTTCGGGGACGTTTTCGGGTGTTGCGCGGATCGTTTCTTTCAGCCAAGCGCGCCCTTCGCGTACCGAGAGCGGGGGCTCGCCCGTCCCGCCCGAAAGCAGCCAGATCCGGGGGACCGTCGGAACGAAGGGGAGGTCGCCGTTTTGCGCTTTTCGGACGAATTCACGCGGGGGGAGGATCGACTTGATCGCCCCGTTCTCCATCATCGCGACCCGGTCGACCGCGGGAAAGAGCTCCTCCGTATCGTGGCAGACGAGGATCACGGTCACGCCCGCCTCCTCGTTGATCCGCCTGACTGCAGAGAGGAAGCGGAGCTTCGCCGGGGGATCCAGCCGCGCGACCGGCTCGTCGAGCAAGAGAAGGCGCGGACGGAGCGCGAGCGCCGCCGCGAGATTGACGAGTTGTTTTTCGCCGCCCGAGAGTTCGGAGATCTTGCGGGAAGCGAGGTGCGAGATCCCGAGAAAGCCCGCCGCCTCCGCGACGCGCCCCGCGATCAGCGCCCCCTCGACGCCGGTCGATTCGAGCCCGAAGGCGATCTCGGCAAACACCGTGTCCGTGACCGTCTGCCGTTCGGGATCCTGCCCGACGAAGCCGATCAGGGTCGCCGCGTCGCGGGGGGAGAGCTGATCGAGGGGCGCGCCGTCGAGCGTAATGGTCCCGGTCGTTTCCCCGTAGGGAGCGAGGGCGGGTTTCAGCGTACGGAGCAGCGTGGTCTTTCCGCATCCGCTCGGTCCGACGACAAGCAGGAACTCCCCCTCTCCGACCGAGAGATCACACCCGGTGAGAACGGGGGCGGCGGCGCCGTGATAGGTAAAGGTCAGATCCGAGACCGCAAGATATGCCATTTCAGCGTTTCCTTTCCTTCCAGGATGACGGGCAGGACGGCGATCGCCGTTCCCGCGGCAAAGAAGAGAGCGAGCGAAAGATCGGGGATCAGCGCGGAAAAGTCAAGCGGGTACCAGTTCCAGTCCCCTCTCCCCGAAAACAGGGGGTAGAGCGCCGGGACGAGCAAAAGGATCAGGAGAACGGCGAGCACGGCGTCACGGCGGCTCTTCGGTTCGGTCACGGCTCTCGTCGCGCCGGGAAGACCGTAGCCGCGCGCACGCATCCCGTCCGCCCGATCCATCGATTCTTCAAGCATCAGGGTCATCAGAATCGAGAGGTCGGAGAGCCGCGCCTTGATCTTTCGGATCATCCCTTTTTCCGAGGCGACCCCGAGCGCCCCCCGCGCCTCCGAGATCTCGCGGTAGCGGAGACGGAACCGCGGGAGAAAGCCGATCGCCATCCGGAGCAGCAGGGCGAAGCGCGGCAGACGACGGGAAAAGAGCGAGAGCAGACGGTCCCCCGGGAGCGAGCGCGATAGGCACGCGCAGAACAGGATCACGGTCAGGATCATCACGCCCGAAGAAAGCCCCGCGAGCCCCGCCTCCAGCGTGACGGGTCTGCCGTTCAGAAAGAACAGGATCTTTGCCCCTCTGTGCACGAGGAACAGGTTGATAGCGGTGACGGTGAGCAGCAGAAGAAGCGCGACCAGCGTCCCGGCGAGCGTCCTTTTCGCCCCGATCTGCACGCCCCGGAGCAAAACCGCCGAGACGAACAGGGGGAGCAGCGCGGCGGGATGGGTCGCCGTCATGGTCAAGATAAGGATCGACGAATAGAAGAGAAAGACCGTCAGCGGATGCAGTCGGTCGGCGTAGATCACGGCGGAGCCCTCCTTTCTTTTCGCGTTCCCCTTTTTCGGGTTCAAATCGACACTCCCCCTCCCGCGGGAGGGGGAGCGGTTTTATTTGAGATAATAGGCGCGGTACCACTCGGCGAAGCGGCGGAGCCCGTCACGGAGCGGGGTGGCGGGACGGAAGCCGGTATCGCGTTCGAGCGGAGTCGTGTCTGCGTAGGTGATCGGAACGTCGCCCGGCTGCATCGGAACGAGCTGCTTGTGCGAATCAAAATCGTAGTCGGCGGGAAGAACGCCCGCGCGGATCAGCTCCTCCTGCAAAATCGAAACGAAGTCGAGCAGGTTTTCGGGACAACTGTTCCCGATATTGTAGAGCCGGACCGGCGGGATCGGAAGCCCGTCCTCCCCGGTCTTCTTTTCGGGGGCGCGCACCGTCACACGGAGGATCCCCTCGACCACGTCGTCGACGTAAGTGAAATCGCGCTTGCAGTTCCCGTAATTGAAGATCCTGATTGTCTCGCCGCGTCTCAATTTGTCGGTGAAGCCGAAATACGCCATATCCGGGCGCCCCGCGGGTCCGTAGACCGTGAAGAAGCGGAGCCCGGTGGTCGGGACGTCGTAGAGCTTCGCGTAGGCGTGGGCGAAGAGCTCGTTCGATTTCTTGGTCGCAGCGTAGAGCGACACGGGATCGTCGACCATATCGTCGGTCGAATAGGGCACTTTCTTATTCGAGCCGTAGACCGAGGACGAGGAGGCGTAGACCAGATGAAAGACCGGGTAGCGGCGGCACACCTCGAGGATATTGTAGAAGCCGATCACGTTGCTCGAAAGATATGCGTCGGGATGGTCGATCGAGTAGCGAACGCCCGCCTGCGCCGCCAAATTGACGACCACCCCCGGGCGGTATTCCGCAAAAACCTTCCCCACGGCGGAGGCGTCGGAGAGATCGCCGCGGATAAAGAACCAGCGGTTCTCGGGATGGCGATCCGCCGTATCTTTGAGTTCTTTCAGCCGCGCCTCTTTGAGGGTGACGTCGTAGTAATCGTTCAGGTTGTCAAAGCCGATCACCGTGATCCCGCGCCCGCCTTCCAGCAGCCGCCGCGCGAAATTCGCGCCGATAAAACCGGCGGCGCCGGTCACGAGTATCGTTTGTCCGTCAAGTGTGATATTCGGTGCAATCATTTTTCGATCCCCCTGTAGTTCTTCTGGACTTCCTCGTAGCTCCTGATATCCCCGATGTCGTAGCGGCGCCCCGGCATCTCCATCGCGTAAACCGCAGAGACCGACGAAAGCCACGCGATGAAACTGCCCGGCGCGTCGACGCCGCAGCCCGAGGCGATCCCTTCCTCCACCCGGCGGGCGTCCGCTCTCGTGAAGAAATAGAAGGGCGGACAGCACCAGTGCGACCTCGGCTCGGCGGGCTTCTCGACCATCGAGAGGATCCGGTCGTCGGAGCCGATTTCAAGCACGCCGCATTTTTTCAGTCGGTCGACGCTCGGTTCAAAGTAGCGGAGGACCGAGGACGAGCCCTTCCCCTTCGCGTAGGCGAGGAAACGGGCGAGCGAAAAGTCGAGCAGGTTGTCCCCCGCGATGACCAGCAGATCGTCGTCAAGCGAGAGTTCCCGGATCGCGAACGCGACGTCGCGCACCGCTCCGAGCCGCCCCTCGTTGCTCGTCGTACCGTCGTCAAGGACGGTGACGGCGCCGGGACGGGTCTTCGCCCATTCGGTAAAGTGCGGGGCGAACTTCCGGTTGGAGATCACGACGTACCGTTTGATCGCCCCGGTCCCGTCAAGGTCGTCAAGCAGGTGGTCAAGGATGGTCTTCTCCCCCACTTTGAGGAGAGGTTTCGGATAGTTTTCTGTCAGAGGGTACAGCCGGGTGGCGTATCCCGCCGCGAGGACCAGACATTGCATCGGTCGGTCTCCTTTCGTTTTTCAGGGCAGGTAGTCGGCGTTATACAGCCGGGCGTCGGTTTCGAGCGACACGAAATCGATCTTCTCCGTCGCGGGTCTCAAAGATACCTCGCTTTCGGCGAGGGTGCAGAAGGTCTCGAAATCCTCGTCGGTCACGCCCGTGAGGTAGGAGTCGCCCTCGGTCTGATAGAAGAACGCCCGCTTGACCGTATCGTATTTGAAACCGATCGCCTTCGCCGCGCGGTCAAACGCCTTTTCGGTGTCGAGTTCGTACTGCAGGAGCCGCTCGCAGGTCTTTTCGATCTCGTTCCGCGTCGCCTGATTCCGCGAACCGTCCTCGTCCTCAAACGAGGAGGCGGCGAAGACGATCCACTTGATCCACGCGTCCGCCTCTGCGCGGACCTTTTCGGCGCGGGTCATCCCCCCGTCGACCGGCGCGTTCCAGTAGGAGGGGGTATCGAGGGTGGCGGGGTCGATTTTCGACTGCGCCGTCAGGTAGGCGTACTTATACGACGAGAGCCAGTAGACG
>JAGCYR010000109.1 GCA_017960705.1 Clostridia bacterium
AAGAGCACGACCGAGACGCCCGCGGTCCAGAGACAGGTCTTTACAGTGACGCCCTTGTCCTGCATATAGCGGCGCTCGATCTCCTCCCGACGGCTTTCCGCGAGATAGAACTTCGCGTCGGAGAGGTCCGGGAAGAAACGCTTTTTCAGTGCGACGAACGGGCTTTTCTCGCGGTTCTCGCGGGCGGCGTCTTTCGCCGCCTTCTTTTCCTCTTTGGTCGGCTTTTTGCTTTCGAGCGGCGGCTCCCCGACGATCAGAACGTAGCGGCGCAAACTCGACCACCGATCGTGCAGCGAGAAGCGCAGCGCGAGCGAGACCTTGATCGGGAGCTCGGAGAGGGAGACGGCTGTCTCGGCCGAGAAGATCTCGCGGGAGAAGAGTTCCCTTGCGAGCCGCTCGGGTCCGCTCCGGCGGTAGGCGAGGAATCCGGTCGCCAGCACCAGAACCAAAAGGAACAGCCCGACGCAGCGGTTCACGTCCCACGCCGTAAAGGTGTTGGGGAGATTGGCGAAAGCGGGCAGCGTTCGGTCAAAGAACTCGGTGACGAAAAAACCGGACGAAAGCAGTCCCATCATAACCCTCCTACGAAATCGTCGCCCATGATCCGGCGAAGCAGGGCGTCCAGGTCCTCGTTGTCTTCAAACCAAAGGGTCAGCGTTTTCTGCTTCCCCTTCGCGGCGATCTTCACGCGCCGCCCGAGGTCGGAGGTCATTTTGCGTTCCAGTTCCGCGACGTAGTCCACCACGGGAGCCGGCTCCTCGGGGGCCTCGCGGACGGGCTTGTTCGCGCGTTTGACGAGCAGTTCCAGTTCTCTGACCGACAGCCCGTCCGCAACGCAGCGTTTGGCGAGCGGAACGATCTGATCGCGGTCGCGCAGTCCGAGCAGCGTCCGGGCGTGCCCCGCGGAGAGGGCGCCGGACGAGACCATCGCCTTCGCTTCGTCGGGCAGTTCCAGAAGCCGGGTCGCGTTCGCCACGGCGCTGCGGCTCTTGCCGACGCGACGGGAGAGTTCCTCCTGCGTCAGCCCGAACTCTTCGGTGAGAGATTTGAACGCGAGCGCCTCTTCGATCGGGTTCAGGTCTTCGCGCTGCAGGTTCTCCACCAGAGCGATCTCCGCCGCGGCGAGGTCGTCTCGGTCGAGGATCACCGCCGGGATCTCGGACAGTCCCGCGAGCTTCGCCGCCCGCCACCGCCGTTCCCCGGCGATGATCTGATACCGCCCGTTCCCAGACGCGCGGACGAGGATAGGCTGCAGAACGCCGTGGGTCGCGATCGAGTCGGCAAGTTCCGCAAGCGACTCTTGGTCAAAGGTCTTGCGCGGCTGCCCGCTTTTGGGGTCGATCAGCGAGGTTTTCAGCTTTTCGGCGCCTCCGGGCTTCTTTTCGTCTTCAAAGGTTTCGAGGAAGAGGGCGTCCAGCCCCCGTCCGATCCCGCTCTTTTTGGGTGCCATATCTGTTCCTTTCCCGGATCAGATCCGGAGCATCAGTTCCTTCGCGACGTCGGCGTATTCCAGCGTCGCCTTTCCGTACGGATCGTGATAGCAGAGCGGCGTTCCGTAGCTCGGCGCCTCCGACACCTTCACGCTCCGCGTAATGGGGGTCGAAAAAAGCTTGTCGGCGTAATAGCGCTTCAAGTCGTCCACCACTTGCTTGGTCTGGGTCAGCCGCCCGTTATACATCGTGAGCAGAAGCCCGATGATCTCGAGCTTCGGATTGGTGCGCTGCCGTACGCGCCGGATGGTCACGAGCAGCTGCGACAGCCCCTCCATCGAGTAGAACTCGCACTGCATCGGGATCACCACCCCGTCCGCCGCCGTCAGAACGGCGACCGTGATCATCCCGAGCGAGGGCGGGCAGTCGATGAAAACGTAGTCGAAGAGCGGCAGGATCGGCGTGATCACCTCGCGGAGCACCTTTTCGCGCGACTCCATCTCGAACATATCGTGTTCCACCCCGGCGAGGTCGAGCGACGAGGGAATGATCCAGAGATTCTTGTAATTGGTCCGCACCAGCGCCTCGTTTGCCGTACACGCCCCGACGATCACCTCGTAGACGTTGTGCGGGGCGCTCCGTTTGCTGACGTTGACCCCGGTCGTGGCGTTGCCCTGCGGGTCCATATCGATCAGCAGGACGTTTTTGCCTTTCTTGGCGACGGCGGCGGCGACGTTCACGCAGGACGTGGTCTTGCCCACGCCGCCCTTCTGGTTGGAAAATGCGATGATCTTTGCCATATTGCCCCCTTCGTATCTCGGTTCACGGGACGGAACCCGTCGTCACTATTATATAACGGCGCGCTCCGAAAGTCAACCGCCGCGCCCTGTTTCACGTGAAACAAAAGCAAGCCGACCTTGACATCGGGCGCCCGCGGTGCTATAATAACAAGGTAATCTGTCGAACGGAAAGGACTGATCAAAATACCTTCCCTGATCCCTATTGAAAATCTGCCCGTCGCTCTGATCTGTCTCGTCGTCTCGATCGCGGTCATCGTCAAGGGCGGCGACGTGTTCGTCTCCGCCGCCTCGTGGATGGCGGAGGTCTCGGGCGTCCCGAAACTGATCGTCGGCGCGACCATCGTGAGCCTCGCGACCACGCTTCCCGAAATGCTGGTCTCGGCGTTCTCCGCGGCTTCCGCGAGAGCGACCGGCGACGCCGCCTATATCGATATGGCGATCGGAAACGCGGTCGGGTCGGTAACGGCGAACACCGGACTCATCCTCGCG
>JAGCYR010000110.1 GCA_017960705.1 Clostridia bacterium
GGAATCCTTTCTTCGGGGGCGACTATGGCGCAGCCAATCCTCGGCGTCCTGTTCGGCGGTAAAAGCAACGAGCACGACGTCTCGCTTCTCTCCGCCGCCGCGATCCTTCGCGAGCTTGACCGACAGCGGATCCCCCGCCTTGCGATCTACCTGGATCGTGAGGGACGGCAGTTCGTCTGCCGGGACTCTTCCGACTCCGTCGGAGACGGCTCTTTTGCGGGCGACTCCTCGCTTCTCTCTCCCGCCGATCTCGTCCGGGGCGGCGTTTTAACGCACGATCGCCGGGGGTTTTTCCCTCTTTCGGGTGTGATCCCCGCCGTTCACGGGGGCGAGACCGAGGACGGTCGGCTGCAGGGCGCGCTCGATCTGCTCGATATCCCCTACGCGGGATCGGGCGCCGAAGCGTGCGCCGTCGCGATGAACAAACAGCTCTCCAAGACGGTTTTATCCGCCGCGGGGATCCCCGTCGCGGGCGGATTCTCCGAGACCGTCTCGCCCGAAACGGTCGGGCGGGTCGAAGCCGCGCTCGGCTATCCCGTGTTCGTCAAGCCGGTGCGCTCGGGCAGCTCGATCGGCGCCGGGATCGCCCGCAACCGAAGCGAGTTGGCAGAACGGATCGAGGCGGCGGCAAAGACCGACCGACAGGTCCTGTTCGAGCCGCTGATCCGCGGCCGCGAGATCGAGGTCGGAGTGCTGGAGGACGAATCCGGCGTTCCGGTCGCGTCTCCGCCCGGGGAGTTGTTCTCCGGCGCGGACTTCTACGACTACGAGACAAAATACGGCGTCGGCGCGAGAACGCGCGTCCCCGCCGATCTTCCCCCCGTTCTCTCGGAGAAGCTCCGGGAGTTGGCGCTGCTGGCTTTCCGCACGCTCGGCTGCCGCCATTACGCCCGGGTCGATTTCTTCGTCTCGCACGGCGAACCGATCTTAAACGAAGTCAACGCGCTGCCGGGGCTGACCGACAAGAGCATGTTCCCGCGGCTTGCCCTCGCGATGGGCGTACCGTTTCCCGCGCTGGTCCGCCGTCTCGCCTCTTTTGCAAGAGGAGGCTCGGCTTGATCGGGGTCTTCGACAGCGGGATCGGCGGGCTTTCCGTGCTCGCGGCGCTGCGCTCCGCGTACCCTTCCGCCGACCTTCTCTACTTCGCCGACACCGCGCGACTCCCCTACGGAGGGCGCTCGCCCTCGCTGATCCGCCGCTTCGCAAAGGAGGCGGGAGAACGCTTCAAAGGTTGGGGCGCGGACTTCGTGCAGGTCGCCTGCGGGACCGTCTCCTCGCTTGCGCTCGACGAATTCAAAGCCGCGGCGAATTGCCCCGTTGCGGGCGTGGTCCTGCCGGTCGTCGGATCGCTTGCGCAAAACGGTCGTCGCCGCGTGCTGATCCTTTCAACCGAAGCGACGGCAAGATCGCGGGTTTTTGAAGCGGCGCTTTCGGAAAAACGCCCCGGGATAACGACCCTCTCGCTCGGCTGTCCGCTCTTCGTGCCGCTGATCGAAAACGGCTTCTTCGCCCGGAACGATCCCGCCCTGCTCTCGCTGGTCGGACGGATCCTTGCGCCGGGGCAGACCTTCTTTCCCGACGCGATCCTGCTCGGCTGCACGCATTTCCGGCTGTTCGCCCCCTTGATCTCGTCGCTCTTCCCCGGCGTCCCGATCTACGATTGCGGCGAGGAGGCGGCAAGGGCGGTCCCCGAGGCGTTCGGGCAAGGCAACGGCACGCTTCGCGTGTACGTCAGCGACGACCCCGAACGGTTCCGTCTCGCGGCGGAACGCACCGGCTCTCTTCCCCCCGGCGTCCCGATCGGATCGGCAGCCGAGGGATAAACGATATTTTCAAAGCAAAGGAACGTGAAAAATGGCAAAGTACAGACAGGGCAGGATCAACGACGCGGTCGCCGAGGAGCTCGCGGTCGCGCTCCGGGACGTCCGGGATCCCCGGATCGTTTCGAGCATGGTCTCGATCACCCGCGCCGACGTGACCCGCGACCTCAAGATCGCGAAGGTCTATTTCTCCTCCATGGGCGACCCCGCCGAGGCGAAAAAGGCGCTGACCGGGGCGGCGGGACTCTTCCGCTGCCGGCTGGCGCAGGCGCTGAACCTTCGGATCACGCCCGAGCTGGTCTTTATCCCCGACAACTCGATCGAGCACGGCGCCCGGATCTCGGAACTGCTCCATCAGATCGACGCCGAACGCGCCGCAAGAGAAGCGAGCCGGGAAGGAAGCGAGGAAACGGAGAAATGAACGAACTGTCCTTTGACGAACTTGTCGAACGGGTGATCGCCGCCGAAAAGCCGATCCTTCTGACCCACACGCGCCCCGACGGGGACACGGTGGGCTCCTGCGCCGCGCTCGCTTCGATCTTCGGCGCGATGGGGCGCAATCCGATCGTCGTTTCGCCCGATCCCATCCCGCGCCGTCTCTCGTTCCTTTCGGGCGGCAAGTGGTTCGCCCCGGTCAAGGAATACCCCTCTGACTCCACCGTGATTGCGGTCGACGTGGCGTCCCCCCAGCAGCTCGGGGAACTGCAGTCGGTCTTCTCCGGCGATCTTGCCCTGTCGTTTATGATCGACCACCACGAACGCGGCGTCGCCTTCGCGCCCCGCTACCTCCGTTCGGACGCGTCCGCCGTCGGGGAGATCGTCTACGATCTCGCGCTCGCGCTGGTTGAAAAAGGCGTTCTGAAATCGGTCCCGCCGTTTGCCGTCAACGCGATCTTCGCCTCGGTCAGCTCGGATTCGGGCTGCTTCAAATACTCGAACGTCACCCCGCGCACCCATAGGATCGCCGCGTCGCTGATCGAGCTCGGCGCCGACGCCCCGGAGATCAACCGCCTGCTCTTCGACGTCAAGACCGAAGAGATCCTGCGCGCCGAGGGCTACGTCGCGTCGCACGTTTCGACCACCCCCGACAAGAAGATCGCCTGGGTCCTCGTGACCGACGCGATCCGCGACGAGATGGGGCTTCTGGACGAGCATTTCGAGACCGCGATCGACGTGGTACGCTCTCTCGAAGGCGTGGAGATCGCCATGACGGTCAAGGAGAGCCCGGACGGGAAGTTCAAGGTCTCGCTCCGCAGCACGGGGCTCGACGTCGCGAAGATCGCGGCGACCCTCGGCGGGGGCGGACACGCCCGCGCCGCCGGCTGTTCCCTCTCGACCTGCACGGCGGAGGAAGCCGCCCGGATCGCCGTGGACGCGGTCAAGGCGGAGATGTACTGACCAAACGAAAACGGCGGGGAGACCCGCCGTTTTTATGAAAAACGCGCCCTCGTTTGAGGGCGCGTTTTTCAGTTCTTTTTGAGCAGGTTCTTCTTTTCGCGTTTGAGCGAGTATTTGGTGGGATACGGCTCGAGGTACGCCACGGTGGTCGCCGTCTGCGTCCGCAGATCGATCAGGCGCACCGCGTCGATGATCGGGGACGGCAGTTTTTTCTTCTTCGCGAACTTCTTATAGTTCTTGTCGATCCTCTTGCGCAGTTTCGGATCGGTGACGGCGGCGTAAATATCCTTTTTCGAGCCGAGCTTCTCGTCGCGGACGTAGAGGCACTGCCAGTCGCTTACCTTGACGATGTCGCTCATGCAGAAGATCAGTTTTTCGCGCTTGGATCCGTCGGGCTCCATCCCGTAGAGCGAGTAGACCGGATCGCCCTCCGCGTCCTTGCCGTCGATCGCGAGGTACAGGATGCGCTCGGGGGTGATGGTGACGATCTTCGCGATGCCGACGACCAGTTCCTGATAGTCGGTGCCGTCGGTCTTGACGCGGCAGAGAACGTCGCTGTTGTTCTTGAAATAGACGAAGTCGCCCGAAACGGTCAGCTTCTCGTCGCGCGTGAATTCTGGATTGATCCCGAGCGCCACCCGGCTGACCCCGTCGCCTTCGTCGCGGACCGAGAGCCGGAAGAGCGAGAGCTGATCCTTGCCGGCGGTAAGGTAGACCCAGTCGCTGTCGCGCGCCACGACGTCGCGGGTATACTTGATCTCCTCCCGCATCGAGGTCCCGTCGAGCCGCACCGAGCAGAGCGAACGCAGCCCGTCGTTTCCGACGAGGTAGAACAGCCGTCCGTTCACGAGGTCGAACACGTCGTAGACGTTGCGGACGAGCACCTTTTCTCTCCCCTCGGCAAGCCCGTCCTTGACGTAGACGGTCTTGTTGCGGATGCTGTGGTGGTCGATACGGGTGTAGACGATCTTGCGGTCGGGGGTGATCGCCACGATGCGCCCGTTGCCCGACAGCTCCTCGCGCGTTTTCCCGCTCGTAAGGTCGAGCGAACGGAGCGCCTTCTCCTCGCGGAGCCCGACGATCTTCTTCCCCTTCCGGTTCATGATCGGACGGAGCGCGTAGTAGTACACGACGTCGTCGTAGACCTCCGCGACGTCGGTCACGCCCTCGGCGAGCAGCGTGACTTTGCCGGTGTCGAGATCGAAGCGGAACAGGTCGCGCCACTCCGTGAAGTCGATTTTCTTTTTGGCGCGGAATTTCTTATAGGCGATCCCGTGTCCTTTGCAGTACCGCTTTTTCAGCCGCTTGTCTTTTCTCGGATCGTAGTCCGCGGTGAACAGGATGGAGCGGCGGTCGTCGGAGAGGAAACGGATCCCTTTCGCCGCGATATTGCCGTACACGCCGTACCGTCCGACGTCGCGCCGCCCTTCCCTATCGGTCGAGAAGAACGCGATCCCGCGTCCGTCGCCGCCCGGGACGTAGTAGAGCCGGTCTCCGTACGCGCCGATCACGTGCGCGCGGCGGGTGTCGGTCGACATGGGCGCGCCGGTATCGAACAGCTTCGCCCGTTCGGGGTACACGATCCCGTTGCGGACGAGATACGGCCGGCAGCGGAACCAGAGAACGTCGATCTTGGGATCGTCGGTCGAAACGATATGGAACCGGCAGAGCTCCGCGATATAGAGCCCGGCGCGGCGGTAATCGGGGATCATCCGGAAGAGCCGGAGCGCCTCGTCGGGATCGTTCTTTTCGTACGCCTCGACCGCCTCTTTATACACGCCCGCTGCGTCGATGCCGGCAAGCGAGTACGCCGCGTCGAGATCGCGCGTGCGCTTCTCCCGGTCGCGGAGGGCGGCTTCGCGGTCGTCCTCCCCCGCCTCGGTCAGAACCGAAAGCAGGCAGTCGATGTATCTGGACAGCGTGCCGGAAAGACGGCGAAGCTCCTCGGTCGGAACGCCCGCGTTCGGTCCGGCGGCGATCCGGTCGGAGACCCGCCCCTCCTGCGCGCGCAGCAGGGCAAGCGCCTCGCGAAGCGCGGGGCTGTCGGCGGAGCCGGTCCCGGCAAGCGCGTCGAGGTTCCTGCCGATCACGCGGATCTTCCGGCGGATGCAGGCGTCGGCGTACTCGATCCCGGCGCGCCAGGTCTCGCGGTCGTCGCCCTTGGTGGCGAGGATCTCGTCGAGTAGCGCGTCAAGCTCCGCGGGAGAAAGCGCGGCGGACAGTTCGGCGTCGGGCTGCCCCCCGAGAAAATGAACGTGGGCGCGTTCCTCCGCCGCCCGGAAACCGAGTCCGGTTTTGGCTTGCAGGGCTTCGTTGCTTCTGAACATAGCTTGCTCTCCTTTTCAGATTGAAGAGATGATCGAAAGGTCGTGTTCCCGGCGATAGATACACTATCTTAATTTACATTATACAACAGAGAAGAAAGAATGTCAAACCTTTTTCGCACATTTTCCGCCCGCGCCCGCTTTTTCCGGGGCCGGGATCCCCCTATCAAAAATCGTCCGCCTCCGATTGACAAAACGCGCGCCGAAAAGTATAATAGAGCTATCAAAAGAGGGGGCGCCTTCCCCGACGGGTCGGGGTTGGCGGGAAACGGGTTATGACACTCAAAGAATTGCCGATCGGGAAATCGGCGTCTGTCGTCGGGGTCGGCGGGACGGGAGCGCTCCGCCAGCACCTTCTGGATATGGGCATCGTGCCGGGCGTCACCGTCACGATGGTCAAGCACGCGCCGCTCGGCGATCCCGTCGAGATCCGCGTCCACAGTTACGAACTGACCCTGCGACTCGACGACGCCGCGAAGATCAAAATTGCCGAAGAAACCGACGAACCCGCCCAAAACGAAGAAGAACCCCCCCGAAAACCCGCCGCGCACCCCGGGCTCGGCGAGAGCGGCAAGAACTATCACGTCAAAGCCGACGAGGATCCCCTGCCCGCCGGAACGACCCTGACCTTCGCCCTCGCGGGCAACCAGAACTGCGGGAAAACCACCCTATTCAACCAGCTGACCGGCTCGAACCAGCACGTCGGGAACTTCCCGGGCGTGACGGTCGACAAGAAAAGCGGCCCCATCCGGGGATACAAAAACACGCTGGTGACTGACCTGCCGGGCATCTACTCGCTCTCCCCCTATTCCTCGGAGGAACTGGTGACCCGCGCGCACATCCTGAACGAAAAACCGCACTGCATCATCAACATCGTCGACGCGACCAACGTCGAGCGCAACCTGTATCTGACCATGCAGCTGCTCGAGCTCGAGGTGCCGACCGTGCTCGCCCTGAACATGATGGACGAGGTGCGGGCGGGCGGCGGATCAATCGACGTCAACCGGCTGGAGGAAACGCTCGGGATCCCGGTCGTGCCCATCTCCGCGTCCAAAGGAGAGGGCATCCGCGAACTGATCGACCACGCCGTTCATATCGCGAAGTACCAAGAGCGCCCGGGCAGACAGGATTTCTGCGATCCCGAGGGCGACGGCGCCCCGGTCCACCGCTGCCTGCACGGGATCATGCACCTGACCGAGGATCACGCCCGCGCCGCGGGGATCCCGGTGCGTTTCGCCGCCGCGAAGCTGGCGGAGGGCGACAAGGAGGTTTTGAAGGCGCTCGATCTCGACAAGAACGAGCAGGAACTCCTCGAACACATGGTCAAACAGATGGAGACCGAGCGCGGGCTCGACCGTGCCGCCGCCATCGCGGATATGCGGTTCGCCTTCATCCGCCGGGTCTGCCGCGAGACGGTCGTGCGGACCAAAGAGAGCCCCGAACGCCGCCGGAGCGAGCGGATCGACCGGATCTTGACCGGGCGCTTCACCGCGTTCCCGCTCTTCGTCCTCATTATGGGGCTGGTCTTCTTCCTCACTTTCAACGTGATCGGGAAACTGCTCTCCGACGCGCTCTCGCTTGGGATCGACGCCCTCGGAGGCGCGGTATCCCGCGGGCTCGCCGCGGCGAACGTCAACGCGGCTTTGCAATCCCTGATCGTCGACGGGATCTTCGGCGGCGTCGGCTCCGTACTCTCTTTTCTCCCGACCATCGTGACGCTGTTCTTCTTCCTCTCGCTGCTCGAAGATACCGGCTATATGGCTCGGGTGGCGTTCGTTGCCGACAAGCTGTTCCGCAAGATCGGGCTTTCGGGCCGCTCCATCGTGCCGATGCTGATCGGGTTCGGCTGCACCGTGCCGGGCGTGATGGCGAGCCGGACGCTCCCCTCGGAAAGGGACCGCAAGATGACCGTCCTTCTCACCCCCTACATGAGTTGCTCCGCGAAACTGCCGATCTACGCCTTTTTCTCGGCGGCGTTCTTCGGGAAGTGGGCGGCGCTGGTGATGGCGGGTCTCTATTTCGGCGGGATCCTCGTCGGGATCCTGATGGCGCTCCTGTTCCGGCGGCTTCTCTTTCGCGGCGAGGCGGTCCCCTTCGTGATGGAACTGCCGAACTACCGGCTGCCCGGGCTGAAAAATGTCGGGCTTCTCCTTTGGGAGAAAGCGAGCGATTTTCTGCGCCGCGCCTTTACCGTGATCTTCCTCGCGACGCTCGTGATCTGGTTCCTGCAGAGCTTTGATCCGCGGCTGAACTACCTTGCGGCGGAGGGCGCGAACGCCGACAGCATCCTCGCCAAAATCGCCGGATTCATCGCCCCGCTCTTTGCCCCGCTCGGCTTCGGGTCGTGGCAGATCGCGGTCGCCCTGATCACCGGGTTCATCGCCAAGGAGAGCGTGGTCTCTTCGGTCACGGTCCTGCTCGGAGCGGCGTCGGTCACCACCCTGCTCTCCCCGCTCGCCGCGCTTCCGTTCCTCGTTTTCTGCCTGCTCTATACCCCCTGCGTCGCCGCCATCGCCTCGATCCGACGCGAGCTCGGAGTGCGCTGGGCGACGCGGGTCGTTCTGCTCCAGTGCGCCGTCGCGTGGATCTGCGCGGGGATCGTCCGTCTGCTCGTCCTTCTTTGCGCGGGGGCGCTGTAACCATGGCGTGGCTACAGAACAACCTCTCGACCGTGATCGTCGCCGCCGTCCTCGTCCTCGCCGTCGCCCTCGCTCTCTTCTTCACCGTCCGCTCCCGCAAGAAGGGCGGCTCCTGTTCCTGCGGCTGCGGTGGGTGTCCGTACTCGGGCGGCTGCAAAAAGAGGTGAAGCGGCGGGGTTTTTCCGCTTTCTTTCGCAGAACGGTTGGTAAAGAACTCTATAAAGAATAAAAACCGCAAAACGACGAGAGTCCGAAGGGGCTCGCCGTTTTGCGGTTCTATAGACGATACTATGTATTCCCCCTTGCTTGTGTTTAGGACGCCAAGCTGCCTTGGTCGCTCCGCGCCCGCAGGGGGAGGGGGTCCCCGCGAGGCACATCATCGGGCGGGATCGCGTCAGCGGTCCCGCCCACATCATTAGCCCCGAAGGGGGTACGTCATTGTTGCGCTCGCGCAACACATCATTTCTTCAGAAACTTCTTAAAGAAACTGCTCTTCTTCTGATTGTTCCCGTCTCCGCAGGACTTCGCGAAGTCGGAAAGGATCTTTTTCTGCTGCGAAGACAGTCCCTTCGGCACCTCGACGGCGACCGAGAAGATCAGGTCTCCCTTGCGCTTCGAAGATACCGACGGCATCCCCTGCCCTTTGATCGTGAACTCGGTCCCCGACTGCGTTCCCTCGGGGATCTGGAACTTGGTCTTGCCGGTCATAGTCGGCACCTCGATCTCGGCGCCGAGCGCGGCGTCGGTAAAGGCGATCGGGATCTCGCAGAAAAGGTTACTCCCTCTCCGCTCGAACAGGTCGTGCGGCCGCACGCGCACCTCGATCAGAAGGTCGCCCGGCGCGCCGCCGTTCCGTCCGGTGTTGCCCTGCCCGCGCAGGACGATCCGCTGTCCGTCGTCGATCCCCGCGGGGATGGCGACCTCGAGCGTTTTGGTCAGCTTTACGTACCCGCTCCCGCGGCAGTTCTTGCAGGGATTCTTGATGGATTTGCCGGTGCCGCGGCACGCCTGACAGGTCTGCTCGGACTGCATCATGCCGAGCAGGGTCTGGCGCTGCGTGAGCACCGTCCCGCGCCCCTTGCACACCGAACAGGTCTCGATCTTGCTGCCTTTTTCGGCGCCCGTGCCGCCGCAATCCGCGCACTTTTCGATCCGATCGAACTTCACGTCGCGCTACACGCCGGCGAACGCCTCGTCAAACGACAGGTAGACCCGGAGCGCCACGTCCTCGCCGTCCATACGGGCGTTTCTGCGGCTTCCGCCGCCCCCGCCGAAGAAAGACGAGAAAATGTCGCCCATATCGAAGCCGCCGAACCCGCCGCCGAATCCTCCGAAGCCGCCTCCGGCTCCGCCGCCGCCCATCGAGGGGTCGAAGGCGGCGTGACCGTAGCGGTCGTAGGCGGCGCGCTTCTCGGCGTCGGAGAGGATCGAGTACGCCTCGTTCACTTCCTTGAATTTCGCCTCCGCCTCCTTGTCGCCTGGGTGGAGGTCGGGATGGTACTGCTTCGCCAGCTTGCGGTACGCCGCCTTGATCGCGGCGTCGTCGGCGCCCTTTTCGACGCCCAGTACCTCGTAATAGTCTCTTTTCGTGTCAGCCATCTTGCGTTTTCCTTTTATCAAACGGGATCAGAAACGGATCCCCCTGTTGTAGTCGGTGGGAAGGTCCGCGGCGTACAGGTGCGCGTCGCAGGACAGCTCCAGCAGTCTCGGGATCGCGACGCCGTCGTGATCCTTGAATTCGATCACGTCCATCCCGGTATAGCCGTGTTCGATCCGCGGCGCGAGCAGGGGATACGGAATGTCGAGCAGAGTCGAGAGGAAGGACATCCCGAACCCGAGATGGGCGAACAAAGCGACCCTCTCGTCGGTCGGACGTTCGGCTATGTAGCACCGGTTTTCCCGGTCGTGCCGGTAGCCGAGCGAGAGCAGAAACGCGTCGGTCTCGCGTCCCACCCGTTCCAGCCCCTCTCCGAAGTGATTGGGGGGCAGGCAGGGCGCCTCGTACCACTTATCCCCGAGCGACAGAACCTCGGGGGACGAAAACTTCCGCCGGAGCTCCGGGTCCCAGAAACACCAGTTCTTCCCGTCCGGGAATTCGAGCACCATCTCTTTCCACGCGAGGTTTTCGTGCGCCCACTCCAGCGAGACGATCTCTTTGCGCGTCAGTTCCGCCGCGGGTTTCGCGGTCAGCTGCGCCCGGACCGCGGTCGACGAATAGATCCGATCCAGCCCGAACCGCGCCAGCCGGCGCCCGATCGCCTCCGCCTGCCGTTCCCCCGTCGGAGTGAGCCCGTCGGGGTGATAGGTCGGATCGCCGTGACGAACGAAGAACAAAAGCATTTCGGTTTCCTCTCTGTGTTTGGTTTCTGGCGCCGCCTGCGTCAGATCTTCAGAGTCCGGTTGTATTCGGTCGGAAGATCGGCGGCGTAGAGGTGCGCGTCGCAGGAGAGTTCCAGCATCTTCGGGATCACGATGCCGTCGTGCTCCTTGAATTCAAATACCGTCATCCCGGTACAGGTCTGGTCGAACCGCGACGCGAACAAGGGATACGGGATATCGAGCAGCGACGAGAAGAACAGCATCCCGAATCCCTGATGCGCGAACAGCGCGACCCGCTCGTCGGTCGGGTGTTCGGCTATATAGCACCGGTTTTCCCGGTCGTGCCGGTAGCCGAGCGAGAGCAGAAACGCGTCGGTCTCCCGCGCCACCCGTTCCACGCCTTTTTGGAAACGGTTCGGGGGGAGACAGGGCGCCTCGTACCACTTCTCTCCGAGCGAGAGCACCTCGGGCGAACTGAACTTCCGCATCAGCGACGGGACCTGAAAGCACCATTTCCGTTTGCCTTCCTCGTTCTCGACCGTCATCTCGCCCCAGGCGATCCCTTCCTCGCACCAGTCGAGAGGCACGATCTCTTTGCGCGTCAGTTCCGAGGCGGGTTTCGCCGTCTGCATCGCCCGGTTCGCGGGCGAAGAGAAGATCTTATCCAGTCCGAATCTGGCGAGCCGGCGCCCGACCGCCTCCGCCTGTCTTTCCCCGATCGGGGTAAGAGCGTCGGGATGGTAGGTCGGATCTCCGTGGCGAACGTAGAAGAAAAGCATTTCGGGGTCCCTCTCTTTTCGGTTTCAAAAAAGGTTCGTCCGGGGAAGAGACCGGATCTCTCCCCCGGATCGGGTTTGGTCAGTTCTTGTCGGTCTTGTCTTCGAAGTCGGTGCCGTACACGTCGCCCTGCTCGTTCTGGGTCGCCCCGGCGGCGCCTCCCTGCGGGTTCGCCTCGGCGTAGAGCTTCTCGGCGAGCGGGTAGAACGCCTTTTCCAGCGCCTCGGTGTCGGCTTTGACGTCGTCGGTCGAGCCGCCCTTCAGGGTCTCTTTCAGTTTCTCGATCGCCTGCTTGACCGGCGCCTTGTCGTCGTCCGTGAACTTGTCGCCCGCCTCGGAGATCGACTTCTCGATCTGGAAGATCATAGTCTCGGCGCGGTTCTTGACCTCGACCGCCTCCTTGTTCTTCTTGTCCTCTTCGGCGTACTTCTCGGCTTCCTTGACCGCCTTTTCGATGTCCTCTTTCGACATGTTGGTCGAACTCTTGATCGTGATGTGCTGTTCCTTGCCGGTGCCCTTGTCGAGCGCCGTGACGGTCACGATGCCGTTCGCGTCGATGTCGAAGGTGACCTCGATCTGCGGTACGCCGCGCGGCGCGGGAGCGATCCCGTCGAGGTTGAAGCGGCCGAGGGTCGTGTTGCCCGACGCCATCTCGCGCTCGCCCTGCAGGACGTGGATCTCGACCGACGTCTGGTTGTCTGCGGCGGTGGAGTAGATCTGGCTCTTCTTGACCGGGATGGTCGTGTTGCGGTCGATGATGCGGTTGAACACGCCGCCGAGGGTCTCGATACCGAGCGACAGCGGGGTCACGTCGAGCAGCAGAACGTCTTTGACGTCTCCGCCGAGAACGCCGCCCTGGATCGCCGCGCCGATCGCGACGCATTCGTCGGGGTTGATGCCCTTGAAGGGATCCTTGCCGGTGAACTTCTTGACCTCTTCCTGCACGGCGGGGATACGGGTCGAACCGCCGACAAGCAGCACCTTCGAGATATCCGACACGCTGATGCCCGCATCCTTGATGACCTGCTTCATCGGCTCGAGGGTCGCCTCGACCAGATCCCGGGTCAGTTCGTCGAACTTCGCGCGGGTAAGGGTCGCTTCAAAGTGCTTCGGGCCGGTGGCGTCCGCCGTGATGAAGGGCAGCGAGATATTGCTCTGCATCATGCCAGAAAGCTCGATCTTCGCCTTCTCCGCCGCCTCTTTCAGCCGCTGGAGCGCCATCTTGTCTTTGCGCAGGTCGATGCCGCC
>JAGCYR010000111.1 GCA_017960705.1 Clostridia bacterium
GACATCACGCGGAAGAAGAAACTGCTTGAAAAGCAGAAGGAAGGCAAGAAGAAGATGCGCCGGCTCGGCTCGGTCGAGGTGACTCCCGAGGCGTTCATGGCGGTCTTGAAGCTCGACGACGATGCCTGATCGATTCGGCGTTTATCTTCACGTTCCGTTCTGCCTCTCCAAATGCCCGTATTGCGATTTTTACTCTTTTCCGGGTTCAAACGGGGAGGACAGGGAACACTACGTCGCGGCGGTGCTGCGCGAGATCACGGAACGCGATTTTCCCGTACGGCGCGCGACCTCGGTCTTTTTCGGCGGGGGAACTCCGTCGCTTCTCTCGGAAAAACAGTTCGACGCACTGCTCTCCGCGGTCACAAAGAAATACGGGCTTTCGGACGACGCCGAGCTCACCTTTGAAATGAATCCCGCGACGGCGGACAGAGAAAAGCTGCGCGCTCTCCGTTCGCTCGGCTTCAACCGGGTCAGCGTCGGATGCCAAACGACGGACGACGGGGAACTCCGTGCGCTCGGACGGGCGCACACGGCGGAGGGTTTTTATAAGGCGTACGAAGACGCGCTTGCCGCCGGGTTCGCGAACGTCAATATCGACCTGATGTACGGCATCCCGCGCCAGACTGCGGAGTCGTTTGCCAAAACGCTATCGACTGTCTTATCTCTTGCCCCGACGCATATCTCCGCCTACGGGCTGATCGTCGAGGAGGGAACCCCTTTTTACGAACGTCAAAGCACGCTCGGACTGCCGGGCGAGGACGCGGAAGCAGATCTCTACGCGATGGCGTCCGAAACGCTGCGCGCGGCGGGGTACCGGCACTACGAGGTATCGAACTACGCCCGTCCGGGTTACGAATGCCGCCACAATTTGCTTTATTGGCGGCAGGGAGAGTACGCCGGGTACGGGCTCTCCGCCGCGTCGCATATCGCGGGCGTCCGTACGACGAACACGAGGGATCTGAAAGCGTATCTCGCCGCTCCCGCGGAAAGCGTTGCGGAGACGGTCGTCATAAAAGACGGTGACTCCGAATATGAATATATCATGCTGGCGCTCCGCACGGGCGACGGGATCGACGAATCGGACTTTCAACGAAGATTCGGTCACGATTTCCGCTCGACCTACCGGGAAAAACTCGCGCCGTACGCCAAAAGAGGGCTGCTTGTCTTCGACGGGGAAAGAACGGCACTCTCCGACGAGGGGCTGTACCTCGGATCGGCGCTGCTCCGGGATCTTCTTCCGTGATCTGAAAACCGTTTCCCCTCTTGACAGAGCGGGCAAAAAATGATAGAATAAAAGCGACGGAAACAAGCCAAACTGAAAAGGAGAAAATACGATGGCAGAACAGGAAAAGAACCTCCCCGAAGAGGAGGAAGAGGTCGACGTCTTCACCCTGACCGACGAGGAGGGCAACGAGGAGCAGTTTGAGGTCCTCGGCTCGATCGAACTGGACGGCAAGGTGTACTACGCGCTGACCAGCGTCGAGGGACAGAACGACGAGTACGTCATCCTTCGCCTCGAAGGCGAGGAGGGCGACGAGGTTACCCTCGTGACTGTCGACGACGACGATGAATTCGACCGCGTCGCGGACGAGTTCGAGGATAAGCTCTTCGGTGAGATCGACTACGACGCTGACGAACAGTAAGCTTTTTTAAACCTGCTTGGTTAGTGATAGACCGGAGTTTGGACCTACACTTATTTATGGGAGCCGGGCTTACTCTGATGGGATGCAGACCTCCCGGCGGGAGCCGACTTGTTCCGCTGCCCGTACGGACGCTGGGAGCAACAAAGTCAGGGACGAAGGCATCCACCCTGTACTGACAGGGTCAGAATTTCCGGCTACACGGCCCGGCGGGGAATTTACGCCCTTAAAGGCAAAAAAAGCGGACGGTAACGAACCGTCCGTTTTAATTATTATACCGACCGCCTCGGCGGTCGGTCTTTTGTTTAAACACTGCGGAAACCTCTGCCGACGATCTCGCTGGAGTTCAGGATGATGACGAACGCCTTCGGGTCGATCTCGCGGACCGCGCGGCGGAGCCGGATGCCCTCGATCCGGCGGCAGACCGTGACGAGCGTGGGTTTGGAATCGTGCGAATAACCGCCCGTCGCGTCGAGGATCGTGGTCGTGTGCCCCATCTTCTCGATGATGTGGCGGCTGATCTCGTCGGGCTTCTCGGTCACGATCAGAAAGCACTTGCAGACCGAGAGCGATTCGATCACGCTGTCGACCAAAAACGCCTTCGCAAACAGACCGAGCAGCGAGAAGAGCCCCGCCGTCACCCCGAAAACGAAGAACGCGGAGCCTGCGATGAGAAAGTCGGTGCAGAGCAGGGCTTTTCCCGTGTCGAGCCGCGTGTACTTCTTCAGGATCAGCGCGACGATATCGGTCCCGCCGGAAGACGCGTTCACGTAAAACAAGATCGACGACCCGATCGAGGTGAGCAGGATCGCGTAGACCAGTTCGAGAAAGGGTTGATTCGTGATCGGCTGATCGAGCGGGATCCATTTTTCAAGCCCGAGCGTTTCAAGCGAGAAAAGAAGGCTGCAGAAGACCGTTCTTGCGCTGAAGCTCTTTCCGACGACGAAGAATCCGATCACAAGCAGAAGGACGTTGATCGCCGTGATCAGGGTACCGGGGGTGACGTAGGCGTTCGGGATCGCCTTGCCGAGGACGGTCGAGATACCGCTGACCCCGCCGGTCGAAAAGCCGTTCGGGATCTTGAAAAAGTAGACGCCTACCGCGATCATGGAAGAGCCGAGGATCATTACGAGGAAGCGGAAGAGGAGCTTTCCCTTTGCGGTTTTCATCTCGTTATTCCTCTTTCGTCTCTTCCGACGGTTCCGCGGGGACGTCCGGGATCTGTCCCGCCGTCGGACGCGGCGGATCGGCGGTCACGGTGGTAAAGCCGTTCCCGTGCACGGCCGCGACCGAGTGCACCACCGTAAAAGCGGCGGGGTCGATCGAGCGGATCAGCTGTTGGACGCGGTAGAGCTGACGGGTGGAAACGACCGTCATAACGAGGTCGCATTCTCTCTGCAGATAGCCGGTCTTCCCGTGCAGGAGCGTGACGCCGCGGCTCATCTCGGTAATGATCGCCTCGGTCAGCTCGGCGGGCTTGTTCGTGACGATGGTGATCTGCATCTTCTGCCGCCCGACCAGCAACACCTTGTCGATCAGAACGGTGTAGATCAGGACGAGGATCAGACCGTAGAGCACCTCTTCTTTGGTCGACCAGAACGCCTGGAGCAGGAGGATGATGACATCGAAGGACCAGATCGCGATCGAGACCGGAACGTGCAGATACTTGTTGGCGATCAGCGGAGGGATATCGGTGCCGCCGGTCGACGAACCGCAGCGGAGCACCGTTCCGACCGCAAGCCCGATGAGCAGCCCCGCGTAGATGGTCGCGAGCAGCAGGTTGTCGGTCAGATGCACCTTCAGAAGATGCGGCTCGAGGATGGTGTAGAACACGGGATAGCTGATCGAACTTACCAGAGTCGTCAGGGCGAAACGGCGACCGAGAAAGATCAGACCGACGACGAACATCGCTGCGTAAAAGATGTTGGTGAAGACGGCGATGGGGAAGCCGCTCACCTTGTTGACGAAGATGGCGATACCGGCGGTGCCGCAGGTGATCAGCCCGTTCGGAACGATGAACAGGGCAGTCGTGGCGGCGTAGATGCCGTTCGCTAAGATCACGGCGATGATCTCGAACGTCAGCCGGAGCTTCGGATTCTTCAAAAACACGGTTGACTCCTTCCCCCGAAAAAAGCCCCGGGCGGCGATCCGCTACGTGGATAGAGGTCTGCCGCCCGGGATATTCAAATCGGGGTATTACTTATTGATCTTTTCGAGGATCTTTTCAAGCAGTTCGGTCTGCTTTTGGTTGGCGTCGTAGAACGCCTGGAGCTGCGCCTCTTTCGCGGCGGCGGCTTCAGCTGCCGCGGCGTCGGCTTTCGCCTGCTCTTCGGCGGCGATCTTGGCTTCTTCTTCCGCTTTCTTCGCGGCCTCTTCGGCTTTCGCCTTTTCACGGAAGGCGAGCCGATCCTGCGACGAGCGGATGACGCGGACCATGATGAAGATGGTCAGCGCGATGATCAGGAAATTGACGATCGCCTGCAGGAACAGACCGTACTGGATGTGTCCTGCGCCGGTCCCCTCCACGATCACGTCCAGCCCGGTTTCGGGATACTGGATATAATCGGGCTTTTTGATCCACACTTCAAGGTCGGCAAGCGACGCTCTGCCGGTGAAGAGACCGACGAGCGGCATGATGATATTGTTGACCAGCGAGGTGATGATGGCGTTGAACGCGCCGCCGATGACGACCGCAACTGCCAGATCGAGGATGTTGCCCTTGGTTATGAACGCTTTGAAATCCTTGAAAAACGAACTCTTTTTCTTTTCTTTGTTCTTGCTCATGATTCGGGTGACGCTCCTTCCGTTTTTTTGATTCGGGCGGGATCGGGGTTTCCACCTTTTAATATACACCAAAAAAGCGAAAAAGTCAAGCCCTGCGCGCAAAACCCGCCGTTTTTCGTTCCGACCTTTAAAAAGTCCGTTTTATAGAACGTATATCGGGGTAGAATAAAGTCGTAAAAAGAAAAACGGAGGCGCTGAAAATGAAAAACAGAACGACGAATTACAGGGGCAGTTACCGGACGCTCTTTTGCCTGACCTTTCTTCTGATCGGGCTCTCGGTCATCCTGGGGATCCTCGTCTCTGAGGACGCGTGTCTTGCCGCGTTCTTTTCGGGCGTGACGGTCATCACCCTCGGATCGATCCTTCGATTCGCCGCCGAGAGCGCGGCGGAGATCGAGCGAGAGAAGACCGAAGCGGAAAACGTCGCCGGGGTTTCCCCAAAAATGGTGAAACGGTCTTGACAAAACGGCGAAATCGAGTATAATTATTACATTCCGTAAACCATAGGAGGACGCCGGTCCCAACCGGTGCGTAAGGTATGTCAAGCTGTCGGATCCCGGAGAACTACGTTTCCCACCTGACCCTGCGTCAGACAGAGAACGCCATCAAGAAGGTCAAGGACTTTTTCGAGCGTGATCTCGCCATCCAACTGAATCTGACGCGCGTTTCCGCGCCTTTGTTCGTGTCGCGCGACAGCGGTCTGAACGACAACCTGAACGGCGTCGAGCGCCCGGTCTCCTTCGATCTCTCCTCGGGCGAGACCTTCGAGATCGTCCATTCGCTCGCGAAATGGAAGCGTCAGGCGCTGAAAACCTACGGATTTGAGGCGGGCGAGGGGCTCTATACCGATATGAACGCCATCCGCCGCGACGAGGACACCGACAACCTCCATTCGATCTTCGTCGATCAGTGGGACTGGGAGAAGGTCATCCGCCGCGAGGACCGTACGCTCGACACGCTGAAAAAGACCGTCAAACTGATCTATGCGTCGCTCCGTCACACCGAGATCTATATCGCCGACGACTATAAGTTCATCGACCGCTTGCTCCCCGAGAAGATCACCTTCCTCTCGACGCAGGAGCTTGAAGACAGATATCCCGACGCCACCCCGAAGGAGCGCGAATATTTCGCCGCGAAGGAATACGGCGCGATCTGCCTGATCGGTATCGGCGGGAAACTGAGATCCGGCGTCCGTCACGACGGACGCGCCCCCGACTACGACGATTGGTCGCTGAACTGCGATATCATCGTTTACTATCCCGTTCTCGACGTCGCGCTCGAACTCTCCTCTATGGGGATCCGGGTCGACGAGGAGGCGATGAAGCGCCAGCTTGCCGAGGCGGGCTGCCCCGAGCGGGCGGATCTGCCCTTCCACCGCGCGCTGCTCAACGGGGAGCTTCCGTACACGATCGGCGGCGGCATCGGTCAGTCGAGAATGTGTATGTTCTTCCTCCGGAAGGCGCACATCGGCGAGGTGCAGTCCTCGTTCTGGGACGCCGATACCAAACGCGTCTGCGCGGAAAAGGGCGTCGAGCTCCTTTGATTCAAACATAAAAATCCGGCTGTCAAACGACAGCCGGATTTTTTATAGGGGAAGGGGGATCAGAAATTGGCGCCGTTCCAACCCCAGTATTCGAGATTCTCGTACTTGATATAGACGCCTTCTCCCGGGATCCCGGCGACGCGCTCCATCAGTTCGGTCAGATCGCGGGTCACGGCTTCGTACGCCTCGGGTTTCGCACGCCCGAGGAGTTCGACCTCGATCATGGCGAGCGGACGGTCGGCGCTGCCGGCGAGAGAAAGAGCGCAATCCCCCTCGCAGTCGGTCATCAGCCACTTTTCGGTCTTGCCCGGGAAAAGCGTGATGGTCTTCCCGAGTTCCTTTTGCAGTTCTTTGACCGTTTCAGCGGTCAGGGGGCGGTTGCAGCGAACGCGAATGTACGGCATAGTTTCACCTCACACGCCCGAGTAGGCGGAGAATCCGCCGTCGATCGGGAGAATCACGCCCGTAACGAAGCCGGATGCGGCGTCGTCCAGGAAGAAGAACAGACCGCCGAGAAGCTCGCTCGCCTCTCCGAAGCGGCGCATCGGGGTACCCGCCAGGATCTTGCCGGTGCGGGGGGTCGGAGTCCCGTCGTCGCGGAAGAGCAGGGCGCGGTTCTGGTTGGTGACGAAGAATCCCGGCGCGATCGCGTTGACGCGGATACCGGTCTCGGCAAAGTGGACTGCGAGCCACTGGGTGAAGTTCGAGACCGCTGCTTTCGCGGCGCTGTACGCGGGGATCTTGGTCAGGGGGCGGTAGGCGTTCATCGACGAGATGTTGATGATGTTCCCACCCTTGCCCGACTTCGCCATATCGAGGGCGAAGACCTGGGTGGTAAGGAACGCCGCCGTGACGTTCAGGTCGAACACGAACCGCACGCCGTCGGGCGAGATCGAGAAGAAGGACTGCTTGTCGGGATCGGCGAGCGTCGCCTCCGAGAAGGTCTCGTCGAAGGTGGTGGCGCGGGGGTTGTTCCCGCCGGCGCCGTTGATCAGGATATCGCAGGCGCCGAAGGTTTTATCGACGATCGCCTTCGCTTCTTCGAGCGACGCCTTTTCAAGGCAGTTGGCTTTGACGGCGATCGCCTGTCCGCCGTCTTTTACGATCTCGTCCGCGATCTGTTTCGCGACGGTGTCGTTGATGTCGAGCAGAGCGACCTTCGCGCCGCATTTGGCGAGCGCGCGGGAGAAATCCGAGCAGAGGACCCCGGCGGCGCCGGTCACGACCGCGACCTTGCCCGAAAGGTCGAGCGCGTAGGGAAGTTTCATTTCAGCCATTTCGTTACCCTTCTTTCTTATTTGCGAGGGAGCGTCTTTTCAAGCGCCTCCCATACACCCGAGAGGTAGACCGCGCCGAGCGCCCGGTCGTAGAGCCCGTAGCCGGGTTTGCCCGACTCGCCCCAGATGTTTCTTCCGTGGTCGGGGCGGATATAGCCGTCGAAGCCGTTCTCGTACAGGGCGCGCAGGATCCCGTAGATATCGAGCGAACCGCATTCGGTCGGGTGCGGGCTTTCGTGGAAGAACAGTTTGCCGTCGTCCTGCTTGATGAACTTGATGTTCCGTGCGTGGACGAAGTGAACGCGCCCCATCGCGGCGTATTTGCCCGCCATTATGACGAGGTCGTTGTGCTGATCCGCGCCGAGCGAGCCGGTGCAGAGCGTGATGCCGTTCTCGGGTTCGTCTACCGCTTTGAACAGACGGTCGATCCCCGCCTCGTTCGAGATGATGCGGGGAAGCCCGAAGAGCGACCACGGCGGATCGTCCGGGTGCACCGCCATTTTGATCCCGCTCTCCTTGCAGGCGGGCATCAGGGCGGTCAGGAAGTAGACCATATTCTGAAAGAGCTGCTCGGCGTCCACCGATTCGTAGCGGCGGAGCAGATTGGCGAGCTGTTCGCGGGTGTAACTCTCGTCCCAGCCGGGGAGGGAGAGCGACTGCTTGCGGGGATCCAGCGCGTCGACCGTGTGCTGGTCGTAGGCGAGGCAGTTGGAGCCGTCCGCCGTTTTATAGGCGAGCTCCGAACGCACCCAGTCGAAGACCGGCATAAAGTTGTAGCAGATCACCTTCACGCCCGCTTTACCGAGGTTGCGGATGGTCGTGATATAATTGTCGATCAGCTTGTCGCGGGCGGGAGAACCGAGTTTGATCTCCTCGTGGACCGGAACGCTCTCGATCACTTCCATCTCGAGCCCTGCGTCGTTCGCGAGCTTCTTTTGCTTCAGGATGCTGTCAAGATCCCAGCTCTCTCCGACGGGGATCGAGTAGAGGGCGGTCACGACGCCGCTCATCTTCGGGATCTGACGGATGGTTTCGAGGGTAACGGGGTCCTTTTCCCCGTACCAGCGGAAGGTCATTTTCATTCGGCGTATTTCCTTTCTTATCGGATCTTGACCGGAGCGTTCCGGTCGGAGGAACGGTAGGCGGCGAGCAGCACCCGGACGGGGACCGAAGCCGACGCCAACGTGACCGGCGTCGGGGAACCGGACGCGAGCGTGTCGTAGAAGCGCCGGATCAGGCGGATGTGTCCCGCGCCCCAGCACTCCTTGCCGGGGGACGAGAGCTTGTCGGGAACGTCGTACGGATAGGGAACGCCGTCGAGATAGACCTTTTCACCGAGCAGCGTGACCCTTCGACCGTTCTTGCAGAGCAGTTCGAGAAAGTTCGGCGCGTCGTACCCGAAGGCGGTCGTCGCGGTGAAGAACGCGGTCGCGCCGGTGTCGAACGAAACGAGCAGTTCCGCCGTATCCTCGACCTCGATTTCGCCTGCGTGCCGGTGGTTCGCGGTCTTTGCAGAAACCTCAACCGGATCGCCGCAGAAACCGATCAGGAGGTCGAGTTCGTGGATCGCCTGATTGATCAGGACGCCGCCGCCCTCTTTGTCGGCTTTTCCGCGCCAATCGCTCGACAGGTAATACTCCGCGTCCCTGTTCCAGGTGACCGACGCGCGGGCGGAGGATACGCCGCCGCACTTTTCTGCAAGCTCTTTCACCGCCAGCGCCGCGGGATTGAAGCGGTTCTGGAAACAGACGCAGATCTTGCCCGTACTCTCCGCTTCGGCTTGTATCAGGCGTTCGATCTCGTTCTCGGTGATGCAGACCGGCTTTTCGAGAAAGACGCCGATCCCGCGGGAGAGCGCATCGCACGCCATCTCACAGTGGAGGTGGTGGGGCGTCGCGATATGTACGACGTCTGGCTTGATCTCGTCAAGCATTTTCCGATAGTCGGTAAAGACCTTGGCGTTCGGAGCGAATTCCGCGCGCGCGGCTTCGGCTCTTTCGGGGATCACGTCGCAGAGTCCGGCGATCTCGACGCCGGGAAGCTCTGACAGAGCGGTCAGGTGATTGCCTGCGATCGCACCGCAGCCGATCAAAACAGTTTTCATTGCGTCTCTCCGGGTTTATTTGGTGAAGAAAGGACCGTTTTCGGTATATCCTTCCGCGCGGAGCAGACCCTTCAGCGCCTGCACGGCAAAGTCGAACGATTCGTCGGAGGTCTTGAAGACGTGGCGCCCCTTGAGCTCGTGCTCGTCGATCGAAGCGTAGGCGGAGAAAACGCGCAGATGCGGCTCGATCGAGAGGAAAACGGCGTTGTCGGTGTGCCGATTGATCTTGTCGACGGCTTCGGCGATCTTGCCTTCGCCCTCGCCCGCCGGGACGATCGCCTGTTCCTCGTAGATCGCGTCCTTGACGTGCATGTATTTGAAGGAGGGAAGGGTAACGTCGATGCCCTCGGCGGTGTCGGCGCCGTTCATACGGTAGTTCGCAGGGTCGAAGATACCGGCGAGATCGGGAAGCGTTTTGAACAGATCGGCAACCTCCTTCGGCATCTGTCCGTAGATCTTCGATTCGTTCTCGTGGCAGAGGGTGATCCCCTCGGCTTTCGCCATTTCCAGCATCACGGAGAGCCGGTCCATCACCTCGTTCCGGCATTCGGCAAGCCGATCCTGCGGGACGAAGAAGCTGAACATGCGGATCAGGTCGGTGTCCAGCATGTGGGCGCAGTGGATGGCGCGTTTCAGATCCTCAAGATGCGGGGCGAGCGGCTCGTCGATCGAGTATTTCCCGATGGGCGAACCGATCGAGGAAACGCGGATGCCTCCGTCGAGCAGCGCCCGGCGGATCTCCTTCAACTGTTCGTCGGTCTTGAAGATGACGCCTTTTTTGTCGATCGCGCGGGGCTCGACGTAACCGATCCCGTTCCGCTGCAGAGCGGCGATCTGTTTTTCAATCGTGTCGCCCGCCTCGTCGGCGAACGCGGATAAAATAAACTTTGCCATAATGTTCCTCCGTTATTTGATCAGGGGGCGAAGGGTCTTGAAGCTGATCTGCATCTGTTCGAACGCGTCGGGGAAGTCGGGGGCGTTGTCCTGCTCGACCTGCACGTACTTGACGCCCGCTTTTTCGGCGGCGGCGATCAGCGGCTTGAAGTCGATGACGCCGTCCCCGCAGGCGCACATGGGATGCTTTTCGGCGCTCGACAGGTCCTTGAAATGAATGTTGGTCATCCGACCGGCAAGCCGCGGGACGTAGGCGAGCGGGTCTTTTCCGGCGAAGGTCGACCAGTACACGTCGTGGATGAAGTCGAACTCGGATTCCTCGATCAGGATCTCATAGAGATCGGTCCCGCCGAAGTCGACGAACTCGAAATCGTGGTTGTGATAGGTCAGCTGCATCCCCGCGTCGTGGATCTTTTTGCACGCCTCTCGGTATTCGGAAATAAACGCGCGGACGCCCTCGAGTGAGCCGCGGTACTTGCCGTCCATCGAGCCGATCCCGATGCTGTTACAGCCGTAGATCCTGTGATCCGCGATCAGCTTGTCGGTATCGTTCAGGATCCGGTCGGCGGGGGAGTGGGTGCAGGTGATCGGGAGCGAAAACTCCTCCGAGATATCGCGGAGCCGCTCGGGCTCGATCGGACCGCAGCCGGAGACCTGAACCACCTCGTACCCGATCTCTTTCACGCGGCGGAAGGTGTCGCGGATACCCTCGGGAGTCTTGCAGAAGGTGCGGAGAGAAAACAGTTGTGCGCCGAGTTTCATACAGAAAACCTCTCTTATCGGTAATAACAGGAACATTATATCATAAGTAGGCGCGGATTACCATTGTATTTTTTGCATTATTTCAAAAAAATATTGCAAATGTTGCCCATCTGTGCTATTATTGAAACGAAAAGTACGCCCCCGGTTTGGTCCGGCGCGGGAAAGGAGACCTCCGATGATCATACGGTTCGGCGACAAACATCCGTACCCTCTCCAATATCACCACAGCTGCGACCAAAACCCGACGCCGAGCCATTTTGCACGGCACTGTCACGACGGCTATGAGCTGGTCCACGTCATTCAGGGGTACGGTCGGTTTATCGTCGAAGGCTCCGGCTACGACGTCAGACCCGGCACCGTTCTGTTCTTTCGCCCTTACGAGTACCATTTCGTAGATATCCGTTCCGATTCGCCCTACGAGAGGCAGGTGTTCAATTTTACACGCGACAGCGTTTCCGCGGAGCTCGGCGTGTTTCTGGATCTGCTCGGGCGGTCGGCTCCGGGAGAGGGCAACTGTTACGCCGAGAGGGATCTTCCGGAGGAGTTTTTCGCGCTGCTGAAAGGTTTCGACGCGCTGACCGAACTTCCGAGGGAGCAGCAGATCGTTTATCTGCGTACGCGGCTCTCGGACCTGATCGTGATGGTCGCGACCACCGAATCCCGATCGGGGAACGGCGTTTCGGAACGGCTCGGCGCGCGCGTCGTCCGCTATCTGAACTTGCACGTCGACACGGATGAAACGCTCGACGATCTGGCGCGGCGTTTTGCGGTCAGCAAGTTTTATATGTGCCGGTCCTTCAAGGAGCACAACGGCATTTCGATCCACGGGTATCTGACACGCAAACGGATCATGATCGCCAAATCGAAGATCGAGAGCGGGACCCCCGCGGTCATAGCGGCGACGGAGGTCGGATTCGGGGATTATTCCGCGTTCTTCCGCGCCTACCGCCGGATCGTCGGCCATTCCCCGAGAGAAACGTAAGAAAGTCGGATTTATAAGATGAAAGATACGCCAATACTCGACCGGATTTCCTCTCCGGAGGACCTGCGGAAGATCCCGGAAAAAGAGATCCCGCAGCTCGCGCGGGAGATCCGGGATTATCTGATCGAAACGGTCGCGAAAACCGGGGGGCATCTCGCCTCCAATCTCGGCGTCGTGGAGCTGACTCTCGCGCTCCATCGCGTCTTCGATACCCCGAACGACCGCTTGATCTTCGACGTCGGGCATCAGAGCTACGTACATAAGCTGCTGACCGGGCGCCGCGACCGCTTCGATTCGCTGCGTACGCCGGGAGGGCTTTCCGGTTTTACGAGAAGAGAAGAGAGCGAATACGATCCGTTCGGCGCGGGACACAGCTCGACGTCGGTTTCCGCCGCGCTCGGGTTTGCCGAGGCGGACCGTCTGCAGGGGCGCGACGTCTTCACCGTCGCCGTGATCGGGGACGGCGCGTTCACCGGCGGGATGGTCCACGAGGCGCTGAACAACTGCGCAAAAGACAGGAAACTGGTGATCGTCCTGAACGAGAACGAGATGTCGATCTCCCGCAATATCGGCGCGTTCGCAAGACATATCGCGAAGTTCAGGACCTCCAAACGGTACCGCCGGGCGAAAAAGGACACCGGCTCCATCCTCCGGCACATACCGCTTCTCGGGCGCGGGATCTTCCACGCCGTCCGCGGGGTCAAAAAGGCGATCAAGAACCTGATGTATTCCTCCAACTATTTCGAGGAACTCGGTCTTTATTATATCGGCCCCGTGGACGGGAACGATTACGGCGCCGTCGAACGGGCGCTGATCGCCGCGAAGGAGCAGGGGGAACCGGCGCTCGTCCACGTCCGCACGGTCAAAGGGAAGGGGTGTCCCGAAGCCGAGGCGGATCCCCGCTCGTTCCACAGCATCCACCCCGGAGAAAAGCCCGAGCGCACGTTCAGTCAGGCGTTCGGCGAATGGCTGACCGCGGAGGGCGAAAAGGATCCCCGCGTCGTCGCCGTGACTGCGGCGATGGGCGTCGCGACGGGGCTGGAACCGTTTGCCGCGCGTTTCCCCGAACGCTATACCGACGTCGGGATCGCGGAGGAGCACGCCATGACCTATTCCGCGGGGCTCGCCGCGGGGGGGCTTATCCCTTACGTTACGGTCTACTCGACGTTTCTGCAGCGGGCGTACGACAACGTCCTGCACGACGTCGCTCTGCAGGGGCTCCCCGTCCGGGTCATCATTGATCGCGCAGGGCTTGCGAAGTCCGACGGTCCGACCCATCACGGCATCTTTGACGTCGCGTTTCTGTCCCACGTACCGGGGATTAAACTGTTCGCGCCTGTCACTTTCGGTTCTCTCTCTGCGATCCTTGATCTGACGAAGGACGATCAAGGACCCGTCGCGGTCCGTTATCCGAACGCCGGGGAGGATCCCGCCGTCGTTTCGGCTTTCTTTTCCGACGGGAATTACGGCGCGCCTTTCGTGCGTTCCGACGGCGAGAAGGATCCCGTCGCCGCGATCGTTTGCTACGGAGGGCTGGTCTCCGAGGTGCTGAAAGCGAAGGAAATGCTGGGCGAACGGGGGATCCGGGTCGCTGTCATCCTTCTCGAACAGCTCAAACCCTACGACGAAACGGCAAAAGAGCTTGCGGCTCTGCTCCCTTCCGGCGTACCGGTCGTGTTCGTCGAGGAGGGGATCTTTGACGGAGGCGCCTCCATGATCCTGTCCGACCGTCTGCGCGAGACCGTCGAAGAGACGCCCCCGATCCGCGTTCTTGCGATCAAGGACCGGTTCGCCTCTCCCGACGAACCCTGCGACCTCTACGGTTGGCTCGGACTCGACGCCGAGGGGATCTCGAAAACCGTCCGTTCGCTTCTTGAAACCGAATAAATAACGCCGCTCTCCAAATTCAAACGGGAGAGCGGCGAATTTTTTTATTTGACGGAGGTTCTTTGAGATGCGGGGCTCGATTTCTTATGCTGGAGAAGGATCCGCATCCCGGGATTCTTCCGGCGGAGGAACAGAAGGAACTCGATCTTCTGATCGACCGAGAGTTCGGATTTGTCGATCGGGACCGAGACCGGCGTGAACGACTTGTCCCCGATCACCAGCGTCAGAAGGTTCTCGGATTCGATCAGGGCGGAGACGGAAGAGTAGGAAAGAAAATGCGACTCGCCGTCGATCCGGATATCGATCGAAGAATCGGAGAACAGCGTGTTGAACTCAATCATCCCCGATCCCGACGCAGGACCGCAGCCCTTGATGGCTTTGAGGAGCCGCAGCATCGGGAAGCGGTAGGAGAGCAAAACGTACGCGATAAAAAAGGCGGAGAGCAGATAGGGAACGAAAAAGTACCAGATCCCGCGGATCAAAAACCACGTCCCCCAAACGAGGCAGAGCGCACTGAGAATGCAGAAGGGGACGTCGAGGTTTCTGCGGCGGAAACGGAGCGCGGCGCGCACGCTCTCAAGCATGACGGAACGGTCAGCGTTTACCGTGTTGACAAAAACGGGAGCCATAGCCTTCCTCTTTCGGTTTTATTTCCATTCCATTGTATCACGCTTTCCGAGGTTTGTCAACATTTTTCGCAGATCGGACAGGGGATAAAAGCGCGGAGCGGCGGGCGGCGTTTTTCGCGTTTCTCGTTTTTTGTGTTGCTTTTTGACGAAGGATGTGCTATAATCTTACACAAGGATTTGCTCCGCTCCGATTCGATCGGTTTTCGATCACCGGAAAAACGCGGTGCAAAAAAAGGATGCTTTCTATATGAATATCATTGGTCAGCTTGCAAAAGGTCGAAAGCGTTGGGTCTTTATTGCGTCAGACGTCTTAGTTTCGCTTCTCGTTATACTCGCGGTCAACCTGATCGGGCTTTCTTTTTCTGACGTCGGGTCTCATATAGTTGCGCACTGGTACGTTTTTTTGATCCAGATCGCGCTCTATCCGATCCTCTACGCCGCGTTTCTCATCTATCGGACAAGCTGGGTGTACTGCAGCGCGTGGGAATGCGTTCGTTTGATCATTGCCAGCGGCATCGGCGCGGTGGCGGGGACTTTCGCTACTCTCGTCTTTTTCCCGGGCGACCATCTGTTTCTGAAGTTCACGCTCGCATCCGAGTTGATCACGGTCGGCGGGTTGATCGGCTCGCGCCTTTTCCTTGCCGTTCTTTTTAAAATTATGAAGGAGAAACAGAAAGAACCTCCTAAGCGTTCGAAACGGACGCTGGTGATCGGGGCGGGGGAACTCGCGGTCATACTTCTGCGCGACAATTCCTATAACGAACAGATCAACTACGACATCGTCGGGTTGATCGACGACGACCCCGCGAAGCTCCGGCAGAAGGTCCACGGCGCGACGGTCCTGGGCTGCCGCGACGATATCGAACGCATCGTCAAAGAAAAGAACGTCGAACTGATCATTTTCGCAATCAGCACGATCGACCAAAAGAGCAAATCCGAGCTGCTTTCGATCTGCAGCAAGACCGGGCGGCGCGTGATGATCATGAAAGGCGTCGAGTCATCGCTCGTCAAAGAGGGAGGCGCCTCCGAAAAGATCCTTCGCAACGTCGAGATCGAGGACCTGCTCGA
>JAGCYR010000112.1 GCA_017960705.1 Clostridia bacterium
CCCTACGACGGGAGAGCCGCGCTGACCCTGCTTTCCGGGCTTCCCCGGGGCGTTCCGGTCTTTTACTGCCGGGGCAATCACGATCATTCGCCGCATCCCGAGATCGACGCGGCGCTCGCTTCGGCGGGGGTCGTCGAGCTTGATTCAAGTTACCGCGTACCGGAAAACGGGATCACGGTCGGGGGGCTTCGCTCTGCGCACTACGTGGGGGGCGTGCCGGATCTGCGGTTTTTGTCCGAGTTCGCGGCGCTCCCGGGGTACAAGATCCTGATCTCCCATCACCCCGAATACTACCCGAAATATATCCGCGCCCTGCCGATCGATCTGACCGTTTCGGGTCACGCGCACGGCGGGCAGTGGGCGATATGCGGTCACGGTCTGCTCGCCCCGGGTCAAGGGCTGTTTCCCCGCTATACGAGGGGGGTCTACGAAGGGCGGCTCGCCGTCTCCCGCGGGATGTCCAACCCCGTTCCCGTTCCCCGTATCGGCGCCCCTTGCGAGATCGTCTATCTCACCCTTCAATAATGAAAAACGCCCGCTTGCGGGCGTTTTTCAATTCATGAACCTGCCCGCAAGCGGGCAGGTTCATTTCATGCGCGGAGCGCAATTCTCGACATCGAAGCCGTCAAATCATCAACAAAATTGCACCTGAGGTGCGTGCATTCCCGACGCGCAAGCGCGGCTCCGTGAATTGACGCGGAGCGTCATGAATCGCGCTTCGCGCATAGAGGGGGGAAAGGGGGCATACGATATACGGGAAGGGGGCGGTTTTTTTGCGGGGTCGGCGCGTGATCGCGTTTTGTCTGCTCCCGGTTTTGTTCCTGCTTTTATTCCCCTCCTGCGGGAGAGGGGAGACTACGCCGCGGGCGGTGTACGAGGCGTTTGCCGCCCAATATCCGCTGCCCCCGCCTCTGACGTTTGACAGCGAAGCGGGGCAGAACGACGCGGCGTATCTCTCGGACAAAGATTTCAATCTTTTGTTCTCGCGCGCGGACGGGAGCGACGATCGGGAGGACATCGCGGCGTTCGTACTGTGTCTCGGCGCGTCGGGCAGGGTGTTCTGCGAGTGCGGATTCTTCCGCTGCGTGGATCTCGCCGGCGCGCGGGAGGTGGAGGGGCTGTGCCTCTCGCGTTGCGAGACCGTGCGGAGGATGCGGGCGGAGGTCGACGTGTCCGCCGCCGAGGATCCCGTCGTTCTGCGCTTCGGCGCGTGGGTCTTCTATTTCGCGCTGCCCGACAACGGCTTTGCGGAGGACGTTTTACGACGGGTGTTTTAAAAGAAGAACCGGGGAGCTTTGCGTCCCCGGTTCAGTTTTCGCCCGCGGTCAGGCGGATGAGCAGATCGTTGTCGTCGGGCGTATTCCCGCGCAGCGCCGCTTTACAGCGGACGGTCGCCCCGCACTTTTCGCAGCGGTGGACGATCACGAAGCCCTTTTTCGGGTCGGGCTCGGTTTTCACCGGGCGGAGCAGTCCGCCGCACGGGTTGGCGCGGTCGCCGGGCAGAACGTCCACGTGAAGAGACCAGAGACAAAAAGGACAGTGGTTGCGCGAGGTATAGCCGAGGGGCGGCACCTCCCGCCCGCAATGAAGGCAGGTGAAGCCGCCGTCGTTTTTCCGAAAGCGTTTTTCCTCGGTCATAGGTTCCTCCCGACGGTAAGCCGTCGTTTTTTATTTTCCGACGCAGAAATGCGAGAAGATCTCGTCCACGATCTCGCCCGTCACGGTTCGTCCGTCGACCTCGGAGAGCGAGGCGAGCGCCGCTTCCGCCAAAGACGCGGCGGCGTCCACCGGGACGCCCGTTTTCAGCGCGTCAAGGCAAGCGGAGAGATCCTTCGTAGCGGCGTCGATCGCGGCGGACTGACGCGCGGTCACGACGATCGCGTCGGAACCGAGCGACAGATTCTCGTCGGTCAGGGCTTTTTCAAGGTAGTCGGTCACGGCGTTAAATCCTTCTCCGGTTTTGGCGGACACGGCGAACGCCGCGGGCGAACCCGTGGGCAGATCGGCTTTGTCCCACGCGGGGGCAAGGTCGGATTTGTTCAACAGCAACACGGAAACGCCCGAAAACTCCTTGGCGAGCGCAAGCAGGTCGGTATCTTCTTTTTCCAGCGGACGCGAGGTATCCAGCACCAAAAGCAAAACCTCCGAGCCGCCGATCTTCTTTTTCGCGCGTTCGACCCCGATGGTCTCGACCGGGTCGTCGGTCTCGCGCAGTCCCGCGGTGTCCGCCAGGCGAAGCAGGGCGCGCCCCACGGGGAGCGGGTATTCCAGAACGTCGCGGGTGGTTCCCGGGATCTCGGTAACGATCGCTTTCTCCTCTCCGAGCAGACGGTTGAAGATCGCGCTCTTGCCTACGTTCGGTTTCCCCGCGATCGCGGCGGGGACCCCCTCGCGGATCGCGCGTCCGGTGCGGTAGGTCTTGCCGAGAGAGGATAAATCGGTCAAAATCGCAAAAACCCCCTCCGAAACCTGCTCTCTTGACAGGTCGGCGAGATCCTCCTCGGGATAGTCGATCGAGGCGTAGAGAGACGAAAGCAGGGTCAGAAGACGGTCGTGGATCGACCCGACGGCGTCGGAGAGACGGTCGCGGGAGTCTTCCGCAGACAGCCGCACCTGGGCACGCGTCACGGCGTCGATCGCCAGCCCCACCGCCTCGGCGTCCGAGAGCGAGAGCTTGCCCGTGAGGTACGCCCGCCGCGTGAATTCGCCCGGGGGCGCCGGGATCGCCCCGGCTTTCAGGGTCGCCTCCAGCACCATGCCGGTCAGGAGCGGCCCGCCGTGGCAGGACAGTTCGACGACGTCCTCGCCGGTATACGAATTCGGCGCGGGGAAGTAGAGGAGCAGACCGTCGTCTATGATCTCTCCGTCAAGCAGGATATTGCCGTAAACCGCCCTTCGCGGGGGATTAGCGGACAGGGGTTTTCCGTTTTTGGGGACGAAGCATTTTTCCGCAACGGCAAAGGCGTTTTCTCCCGACACCCTGATAACGGCGACCCCGCCCTTACCGGGCGGGGTCGATACGGCTGTTACGGTTCCGACGTGCCCGATCACGACGGGTCGTTTTCCGAATCGTCTTCGGAATCGTTTTCGTTTGCTTCCTCGTCGGAGATCGAGGAAACGTCGGCTCCCTCGTCGGTGCCGATCTCGGTCTCGATCTCGACCTCGATCTCGGATTCCTCCTCGATCTCGGGGAGGATCTCGGTCTCTGGGATGGGTTCCGCCGGGGTCTCTTCCGCGCGGGCGGCGTCAGCCGGTCTGCGCTCGAAGAAGATCACGACGCGGCGGTTGTTGTCCGAACCGACCGACGACGTGGTCACGCCCTCGATCCCGCTCACCTCGTCGTGGATGATGCGGCGTTCGTACGGGCTCATCGGCTCGAGCATCACGTTGCGGCGGGTGCGCTTCGCCTTCTCCGCCATCCGGCGGGCGACGGCGCGGAGCGCCTCCTCGCGTTTGGCGCGGTAGCCCTCGATATCGATGGTCACGCGGCTGTGATCGCGTTCCCCCTTCGAGTTGACCTGGGCGCAGGCGAGGTTAGCCAGATACTGCAGGGAGTCGAGCGTGTCGCCGTGATGACCGATCAGGGTCGAGGCGCCCTCGCCCGAGACCACGATGCGGCGCGCGCCGTCGGAGGTCGAGTAGAGCGCGGCGGTCGCGTCAAGACCGAGGTTGGAGATCAGGGTGTTGACGAAATCGAGCGAGCGGTCCTCGCCCGGCGCCGCTTCGATCTTCGTCAGCTGCACCTGATCCTCCGGGATCACGGCGCTGCGCTTCTTCGGCGGCTGGGGATTGGGGTTCTGACGGGGGATGCGCTCCTCGTTGCGGGGACGTCTCTGTCCCTGCCCGTTCTTCTTTTGGGGCTGGTTGTTGCGATCCTGTCTCGGCTGACGCTCGGGGCGGTTCTCACGGGGCTGGCGGTCGCGCTGAGGTTCGCGGCGCGGGGCGTCGTCCGGCAGTTCGATATAGGCGCGGACCTTCGCGGGCTTCACGCCGATCACGCCGAAGATCCCCTTGCTTCCCGCGTGCAGGATCTCGTACTGTACGTCTGCGAGTTCGTCCGCGCCGAGCAGGTTGCGGGCGAGTTCTTTGGCTTCGGAAACGTCCTTACCGGACGCAATAACTTCTTTGATCACGGTTGGATCCTCCTGAATCAGTCTTCTTTTTGTTCGTTTGCCGCTTCGTCCGTGCCGATCGAGTTCACCAGATCCTCAAGATCGGGTTGCTCCGTGGTTTCTGCTGCGGTTGTCTCTGCGGAAGTAGCCTCTGCGGAGGTAGCCTCTGCCGAGGGCGCCTCTTCAACGGGCGTCTCTTCCTCTTTCGCGGCAAGATTCTCGGGTTTCAGCTTCTTTTGGGAGGCGGGGGCGTTCGGACGACTGCGCTTCTTCGGCGCGTTGTTCACCGGCTTCTTGTCCTCGGGGAAATCGTCGTCGTCGTCAATGTGGTGCAGCGAACGCGGACGGTCGCCCGAATAGGACGAGCCGGTGTACGCGGGGCGTTCGGGCTGCTGTTTTTTCAGATCCTTTAAGATCTGTTCCATTTCCTCTTCCGAATACTTCGGCATCGGCATCACCTTCGCAAGGATCAGCATCTGCAGGATGCCCAGCACCGACTGGTAGATCCAGTACACGCCGAGCGCGGAGGGAAGGATGAACGCGAACCAGAGCGAGAAGACCGGCATCATCCATTCCATAATGCCGCCGGAGATCTTTTGATCCTGCGTCTGCTGGGTCATTTGCGCCATGTTGCCGTTCAGCTTCTTCGACAGCTTCATGGTGAGAACGCCGAAGGCGAAGTTGATGACCGGGATCAGAAGCAGGATGCTCCAGAAGAAGGGACGGACCGTCAGATCCGCGCCGAAAAACGACATCTTCGGGAGCAGGTCGGCAAGAGTGCCGTTCCCGCCCGCCTCGACGAACGCGGTTTGCGCGTCGGCGGCGTTATTCTTGATCGCGGAGAGCAGCCCGATCTCGGACGATTTGAAGCTCTCGGTATAGCCGATCTTTTCCGCGATGGTCGCCAGTTTGTCGCCGAGATGCGAAACGTAGGTCAGCGGCTTCTGGATCACGCGGTAGAGGATGATGATGATCGGGAGCTGGAGCAGGAGCGGCAGGCATCCCGAAAAGGCGGAATAGCCCTCCTTCTGCTGGAGTTCCATGATCTCCGCCTGCTTCTTTTTCAGCGTGGGCTGGTCGTTCCGACCGGCGTACTTTTTCTCGATCAGCATCATCTTGGGGCGGAGTTTCGCGCCCTTGATCTGATTCTTCTGCTGCATGATCGAGAGAGGCAGCAGGATGATCTTGATCATCAGAGCGAACAGCAGAAGAGCCAGCATATAGTTGCCGGTCCAGCTGTTGAAAACGTTCAGAATATTACCGAAAAATTGATACATTGTTAATCCTGTTCTACGGCTGTCGTTTCGCCGTCGTTCGATCTCTCCCGGATCCTGTCAAAGGGGACCTTCGGGTACTTTTTCCGCCAGCCCTTGTCCGGCACCGGGTCGTAACCCGGACGGCAGAAGGGGTTGCAGCGCAGAATGCGCCAGACGGTGAGCGCCAGTCCCACAAAAAAGCCACGTTTCTGAAACGCCGTTACGGCGTAGGCGGAGCAGGTCGGATAAAACCTGCAGCAGGGCGGTTTGAGGGGGGAGATCGCTTTTCGATAGATTTTGATGAGCCAGATACAAACGTGTTTCATTTCGTACCTTGGGAGATAAGTCCCAGCTTTTGAAACGCGAGCGTGAGCTCGGGTACGAGTTCGCCGCTCTTTTTTACCGTCGCGCGATCCCGCGCGGCGATCACGATGAGATAACCGACCCGGACGTCGTTTTTCCGGATCACGGTGCGGTATGCCTCGCGGATGATCCGTTTGGTCCGGTTGCGGACGACCGCCCCCCCGATCTTCTTCGATACGGTGAGCCCGATCCGGTTGACCCGGATCTTTTGGGGATGCTCTTTCTCGAGCCGCTGCGCCGCGTAGTCGGGGAGCAGGTAGACCGCGAGGGAGGGGGTCACGAATCGCTTGCCTTTCGCGTACGCTTTTGAAAACAGATGGTTTTCGCAGATCGCTTTGAATTTCAAGTGATCACCGTTCCTTTTTCTTGCGGTGACGCCGGCAAAGAAAAACCCCGATCATACCGAAGGGCGGTGATCGGAGGTTTGTCTTTGCACTCAATAGGTGAGTTGTGCTCTGCCCTTTGCGCGTCTTCTCTTCAGAACTTTTCTGCCGTTCGAGGTAGCCATTCTCTTCCGGAAACCGTGCTCTTTGGATCTCTGTCTTTTCTTGGGCTGGTAGGTCCTCTTCATCACTCATACCTCCTTGTTCGATTTTATGAAAGCGGTAAAAACCGCATAGTTCGAGCGTGCCGAACCGACAAGCAAACAATATTATAAACGGAAAGATCGGATTTGTCAAGAACTTTTTTATAAAAATGCCCGCGCCCGCGTAACGTGAGTACGCGGGCGCGGGAAGGGGGTCGTTACGGTCTCTGTTCCTCGTAGAGCGCCGTGTAGTCGGCGTTGCGCGGACCCGTCGGCGTGTAGGGCAGTTCGAGCTTGGTCGTTCCCTCCGCCATCACGATGATCTTCTTGACCGACGCCGCGGTGCGCGCCCAGGCGTTCTCGCCGTGGGTCAGGTACCGGGGACGGAAGACCTCGCCGTGGCTCTCGGACTCCCAGTTGACGAAGGGCATCGGCCAGAGGATGACCGACGGATCGATCTTCTGGTAGAGATTGGCGCGCGCCTGCTTGTCGTAGCCGTGGTGCGCGTACTGCATGATATCCGCCTTGAGCGTATCGCTCGACAGGTTCAGCATCCGGTCGCTCTCGCCGTATTCGGCGTCGCCGAGGAACACGATCTTCTGTCCCGCGATCTCCACCTTGAAAGTCGTGGAGGTATCGTTCCCGGAGTTGAATTCCAGGGGGTAAACGTCCTCAAAGGTGCAGAGGACCGTCACTTTGGTCCCCGCGAAGGCGAACTGCATCCCGCTGTGGAGTTTGCGGTAGAGCGTCGCGCCCTCCCACGAAGCCATAAGGGTCTCCCAGTTCTGGTTGTTGGACGGGTAGATATCGCCGATCTGGACGTACGGGAAGTTGTAGTAGAACCCTTCGACCGTGACCTTGTTCTTATACAGGTTGGTGAAGTTGCGGAGCGCCCCGATATGGTCGATATGCAGGTGGGTGATGAACCACCCGGCGATGATCGGCTTTTCGTGATCCGCCGGCTTGTTCTGCATGAGGATCTTATAGATGGAGTTGGCGTCCTCTTTGGTATCGTACCCGCCGTCGACCACGATGAACTTGCCGTCGGAGAGCTGGATGACGTAGGACATACCGCCGTTGTATCCCGCCGCTTTGCAGTCCACGTTGATCTGCCAGAGCGCCGGGGTCACCTCTCCCGCGCCCGGATCGAGCCGGTCGGGGATCAGGTCGTCCGCGCGCCCGATATAGAGCCGGATCGCGCCCTCGGTCGCAAGGTAGGAGAGATACGCCGTGAAATAGTTGCCACGGTAGAGGACGTAGCGGTTGCTGCCCAGCTTGTAGCTCTGCGCCTGCTCCAGCCCGTTCGCGTTCAGCCAGCGGACGACGTTCTCGAAATGGGATTCGGTGCAGTTTTCGTAATAGAGGATCTTCGAGCAGTCGACGGTCTTGTATTTGTTCTCGGAGCATTTGAACGCGCCTTTGAGCGTCCCGGAGCTCGGGACCTGCAGGTTCAGCGTTTCGACGTGACCGCAGCCCGTTCTCGTGCACGTTGCGCTTTGGATCAGCCCCGTATCGCTGACCGTAACGGCGTTGTAGAGGTGCGGAACCGGATCTCCCTTGAAGACTTCCGTGTCGCTGCGTTCGCCGCATTCGCAGGAGTAGTAGTAGATCGGTTTCTCTCCGCAGGCTGCGGGAGTTCTCAGATATTCGTCGCTTTGCACTCTTTGATCGAACGTATGTTCGTGCCCGGCTCCTGCCTCGGTCGTGACGTCCGCCGTATTTTCAGAGGTCGTGACGTCCGCCTCCGGTCTTTCGGTCGCCTCCTCCGGTTCGAGCCCGAGACATCCCGCAAGACAAAGGAGCGAAAGAAGCAGTAAGAGTCCGAAAAGCCGTTTCATAACGTCGCATCCCTTCCATAGTATTTTCAATATAATGATACCATTCTTTCGGCTTTTTTGCTATCATTATTTTGTCGGAAACTATCAATTTTGTGTCATGGAAGAAAAAGGGGGAGTGCGCCGGACCGCGCTTTTTTCGGTCAGGGATTGGTCGCGGCGGGCTCCTTCATGATGCGGATGACCGCCCTGAGATCGACTTCCGGGACTTTGACCGTATCTTTCAGATAATTGTAGATCTGCTCGGCGAAGGTCTTGCCCTGCGCACTTTTCAGTTTGTCGACGTAGGCGTCTTTGATCCCGGTCGATCTCTTGCCGTTGATCTTGCCGAAATTGGAGAAGATATAGTCCCTCCACAGGTCGTTTTCGGTCACGCCGCAGAGCCCGTTGACCAGCCAAGCGATCAGCCCCGTGCGGTCGGTCCCGATCGAGCAGTGGAAGTAGACCGGATAGTTCGATTCGTCGGCGAGTACGGCAAAGACGGCGCGGACGCTTGCCATATTGTTTTCTTCGGTGAAGAAAAGCGCCGCGTTGTCGTCCATCGGGCAGGAATAGAAGTTCACCGTGCCGCCGAGCGGCGACGAGGTCAGCTTGCCGAGCTTTTCTTTCTCCCGAAGGTCGATCTCGGTCTTGATCCCGAATTCGTTGCACATCGTTTCGATGCCGTCCGGCGTGATCAGGAGCTTCGTCGAACTGCCGTTCTGCACGAGTTTCGAGCCGCGGAAGAGCAGCCCCTGCCGGACCCGCCCGCCGTCCTCGGTCGCCCAGCCGCCGAGATCACGAACGTTGGTCACGCCGTCAACGGTGAGATTGCGCGGCCCCTGCGCGTCGGTCTTGAAGGAGCCTTCCGCCGAGGGATAGGAGACGCCGTCCCCGTCGATCGCCGTGACCGTCCAGACGTAGGTCTCGCCGATATAGAGATTTGACAGCACGTAGGATTTCGTCGCTTTGGAAAGGGTCTCCGTGATCATCGGCTTCCCGGAGCGGGATCCGCGCCAGATCCGGAGCGAGAACGCCCGGACGTCGCTTTCCGAAAGTTCGGTCTCGACGTCCCAGGAGAGAGTGACGGTCGTCGGCTGCCCGAACTCGATCGTGCCGGGATTGTCGTCGTAGCTCACCGACTTCGCGGAGTACGCCGGACGCAGATAATTCTTCTGCGAGAGCGGGTCCTTGTCGGCAAGATACTTCGCCTGCACCTCGGTATGGACCGAGGTACCGGAGGGGGCGTTCAGCCGGACGGTATACTTCGCCGGTTCCTGCGCCGTCGTTTCGACCGCGGTCGTGATCTCGTCGGCGGTCGTGATCTCCGACGTCGTTTCCGCCCCCGTCGTCTCGTCGGGCGCCTTTTGTTCGCAGGACGCAAACGAGAGGAGCGTAAGGAGCGAAAGCAGCAGAGCGAGGAGTTTTACGGACAGTCGTTCGGTTTTCATCATTTCTTCCTTTCCCGTACGGGCGTATCGCGTGTGTGACAGATACTACTATTGTAAAGGAACGCTCATTTTTTGTCAATCGTTTTTCGTGCAAGGATCGTTTCGCCGCCGTTTTTCCGGCAGATTTTTAGCACTCTCGCGCAAAGAGTGCTAACATTTACATTTCATGCAACGATCGTTCACACAATATGCGATTTTCGGGGATATACTTATAAACGGAAAGTGAAAGAAACCGAGGTGATTCCGATGAATCGAAAGGAAACCGGATCCGATCCCGCCTCCCCGGCAAAGTAACGAGGCGGAAGGGAAAAAGACGCGAACAAAGGAGGGATTTTTATGTTCGGACTTACCCCTTATCGGAAGAATCAAAACGGATTGACCTACGACCCGTTCCGCGAGATGCGGGACATGGAGAGACGGCTGTTCGACGGACCGTTCGACGGCTTCTTCTCGGGGAATGAACTCGCGGCGTTCCGCACCGACGTCCGCGATCAGGGCGACAAGTACCTGGTCGAGGCGGATCTGCCCGGATTTGCGAAGGAGAATATCCACCTCGATCTCGAGGGCGATACGCTGACGATCAGAGCCGAGCGGCACTCCGAGTACGAGGACAAGGAGAAGCAGGGGAATTATCTCCGCTGCGAACGCACCTTCGGCGAGTACAGCAGGTCGTTCGACGTCTCACAGATCGAGCGCGACGGCATCAAGGCGAAACTCGACAACGGCGTGCTCACGGTCACGCTGCCGAAGAAGCAGACCAAGCCGGTCGAAAAGCAGTCGCTTCCGATTGAATGACCGGAAAAGCGGGGCGGGCGGTAACGCCCGCCTTTCTTTTTTTTTCGGGCGGCGTTACGCCGGAAAAAACTTTTTTTGGAAAACCCCTTGACAAGAAAAAAGCGGTGTGCTACAATCAAGTAAACCGATGAGGAAGGGTAAGTAAATTCCGAAATCGTCTTCCAGAGAGTCGCGGGTGCTGGGATCGCGGCAGACAGAGCGGGATCGAATGGACTTCCGAGGGCGAACGGAAAGCCGAGAGGCGAGTATGCGAGCCGGAGCGGACGCTCCGTCATCAAACGTCGGCATATTCACGTATGCAAAAGTGGGCGCGCAAGCGTCAAGCAGGGTGGCACCGCAGGTAGTTATTCAGACCTGTCCCGGCAAAATCGGGGACGGGTCTTGTTTTTTTCGTTCCGCCCGTTGCCCGACACGAGACGGAAACGAAAGAAAGAAAACGGAGGAAAAGAACCATGGCAGAAACCAAGATCCCCTACAAGATCTACCTGAACGAAAGCGAACTCCCGAAACAATGGTACAACCTGCGCGCCGATATGAAGAACAAGCCGGCGCCCCTGCTCAATCCCGGGACCGGAAAGCCGATGACCGCCGAGGAACTCGAGCCGGTCTTCTGCTCCGAACTCGTGAAGCAGGAACTCGACAACACGACGCCCCTGATCGACATCCCGGACGAGATCTACAACTTCTACAAGATGTACCGTCCCTCTCCGCGGGTCCGCGCCTATTTCCTTGAGAAGAAACTCGGCACCCCGGCGAAGATCTAGTACAAGTTCGAGGGCAACAACACGAGCGGCAGCCACAAGCTGAACTCCGCGATCGCGCAGGCGTACTACGCGAAGAAACAGGGACTCAAGGGAGTCACGACCGAGACCGGAGCCGGCCAGTGGGGCACCGCCCTCTCGATGGCTTGCTCGTGCTTCGACCTCGACTGCAAGGTCGTTCTGGTC